>JANOAY010001010.1:0-2774 GCA_031411375.1 Pedosphaera sp.
GTCGTGGCCACGCCGCTGCAAGACGCCGGCACAGCTGTGGACATCACTGACGTCATCGAGGAGGCGAAAAGCCGGGGACTGCGCTTCCCGCTGCTCATTCGCTTTCAGGACATTCTCCGCCATCGTGTCGAGTCGTTGAACAACGCGTTCCGCAACTCGATCAAGGAGTTCAATTACCAGGGCGAGTATCGCGGCGTGTTTCCGATCAAGGTGAACCAGCTCCGCGAGGTCGTGGAAGAAATTCTCGAGGCGGGCAAGCCGTTCAACTTCGGACTGGAAGTCGGCAGCAAGCCGGAACTCTTCGCCGGTCTCGCGCTGCAACAGCAGATGGGCGGACTGATCATCTGCAACGGCTACAAGGACGCGGGCTTCATCAAGATGGCGCTGCTCGGCATCAAGCTCGGCAAGCGCGTGATCATGGTGGTGGAGAAGCTGGAGGAGCTGAAACAGATCATCGCCATCTCGAAACAGATCGGCGTCGAGCCGTTGATTGGCATCCGCGCGCGCCTGCTGAGCAAGGGCGCGGGCAAGTGGGCGGAGAGCGGCGGCGAGAACGCGAAGTTTGGTTTGAGCACGGCGGAGTTGCTCGCTGCGACGGAACTGCTCACGCGCGAAGGACTCGGGCATTGCTTCAAGCTGCTGCACTTCCACATCGGCTCGCAGGTGCCGGACATTCTCACCGTGAAGAAGGCGGTGCAGGAGGCCGCGCGCTTCTACGCGAAGCTGCGCAAGATGGGTTTTAATTTGGAGTTCATGGACGTGGGCGGCGGTCTCGGTGTGGACTACGACGGCTCGCGTTCGGCGTTCGAGAGTTCGATCAACTACTCGTTGCAGGAATACACGAACGACATCGTTTATTACATCGCCGACGTGTGCAACGCCGAGGGCGTGCCGCATCCGAACATCGTGAGCGAAAGCGGACGCGCCATCGTTGCGCATCACAGCGTGCTCATCGTCGAGGTGTTCGGGAACATCGAGAAATCTCCGCCGGGCATCAATTTCGAGTACGGCGAAAATGAAATCCCCATCGTCCGCGAACTGCTCGACATGCGGAAGAACCTCGGGAAGCTGAACAAGCTCGAAGCCTTCCACGACGCGCAAGAGCGCCGCGAGGATGCGCACCAGATGTTCACGCTCGGCCTGATGGAACTGCCCGACAAGGCGAAGATCGAATGTCTCTACTGGGAAATATCCAAAGCCGTGGTCGAGAGCTTCAAGGGGCAGGCCTACATCCCGGAGGAAATCCGCAAGCTCGAAGACAGCCTCGGCGATCAGTACCTCTGCAACTTCTCCGTGTTCCAATCGCTGCTCGATCACTGGGCACTCGGTCAGCTTTTCCCGATCATGCCGTTGAGCCGCTTGAATGAACGCCCCACGCGCGAAGGCACGCTGGTGGACATCACCTGCGACTCGGACGGACAGATCAACAAGTTCATCGATCTCCGCGACGTGCGCGACACGTTGCCGATGCACGAGCTGCGGCAGACCGCGAACGGCCAGGAGCCTTATTACCTCGGCTTCTTCCTGATGGGCGCCTACCAGGACATCATGGGCGACCTGCACAATCTTTTTGGTCGCGTGAATGAGATGCACGTCTTCCTCGACCCGGACGAGGCGGCGGGCTACTACATCGAGGAGATCATCGAGGGGAACACCATCGTGCAATGTCTGACAGCGGTGCAGTACGATGAAAAGGATTTGGCGCGGCAGTTGAAGGCGCAGATTGACGACGCGATCAAAGGTGATCGGATGAAGCCATCGGAAGGGATGCGGTGGCTGGACGATTATGAACGCGGCCTCCGCGAATACACCTATCTCACGTTCTAGCGAGGCAGCGATGCCAGAGCCGGAACGTCATGTCGTGCTGCTGTCGTCACTGCGCGGGCTCGTGCGCGGGCTGTCGTGCCTTTTCTGGGGACTGCCCGCCGCGCTGGTCATCGCGGTGCAGACCACACGCGGCGACTGGTTGAAACCTTCCAGCCTCACTTCCGACACGGTCGCAGCGGTGCTGGGCATTGCCCCGGTTTTGTTCGCCATGCTGCTGCTGCTCTACGGCGTGTGGATGATGGGAAATTTTCAAACCCAGGAGCGCATCTGGATGTCCGCGCTGCACCGCGCGCGCTTCGTCGCCACCATCAACGCCGGGCTCGCGCCGTTTCTTTTTTTCTGGAGCAAGGTTTCCGCACACTGGTTCTTCAACGTGACGGTCGGGCTGATGGTGCTCTCAATGCTGGCCTTCCTCTACCTGCTGAACTCCGTGCTCGCGCGTCTCGCGGCCATGCTGCCGGATGAAACCTTGCGCGGCGAAACGCAGGTCTTCACGCGGCTCAATCAAATCATCCTGCTCGTGCTCACCGCCTCCGCGCCGTTTTATTTTCTCGTGCGCGGTGCGGAGACGTTGCCGCGCATCCTCGTGGATTTCATGCTGCTGCTGGATCGCGTGGGCGAACTGATGCCGCTGATGTCGCTGCTCGTCTTCGTGCTGCTGCCCGTGGCCATGACGATGGCGCTGCTGTGGAAGACGAAGGAAGTGATCATGACCAGCGTGTTCTCCAGCGCGGGAGAGCCGCCCGCGCGGTGAGGTTTTAGGGTTGGAGGCGCGTCTGGGCGCGCGAGCCGAAACCCCAAACTTCAAACTCCAAATCCCAAACAAATTCCAAACACCAAACCTCAAACAGTCACAGACCATTTGATGGCCTTGGCCCCTCTCACGACGAACGACGCACTCCGTCTTTGAAATATGGGCTTGGAGCTTGGAATTTGTTTGGGATTTG
>JANOAY010001011.1:0-4525 GCA_031411375.1 Pedosphaera sp.
CGCACAATGTATGACCTCATCGTCCTGGCGTTACGCACGGACATGACGCGCGTCATCACCTACATGAGCGGCACGGAGGGCAACGGTTTGGCCATCCCGGAGATTGGAGTAACCCAGACTCGGCACGAGCTGTCGCACCACAATGGCGACCCGGAAATCATGGCGCGCCTGAGCAAGAGCGACCTGTTCATCACCGAGCAGTTCTCCTATTTCCTCGACCAACTCACGGCCGTGCGCGATGGCGACGAGTCGCTGCTCGACCGCACGATGGTGCTCTTCGGCAGCGGCATGAGCTACGGCCACAGCCACGGCAACGCCAACCTGCCCACCATCCTCGCCGGTGGCCGCGCGCTTGGTTTTAAGCACGGCCAGCACCTGGACTACAACCTGCCGAAAATCAAAGCCTACGATCTCGCCAACGCCGGCGCGCACTACGGCCTCTGCGGCAAGCCGGTCAACGACCAGGCGCACCTGAGCAATCTGCTGCTGACCATGATGCAGAAGATGGAAGTGAACTCGGAGAAGTTTGTGGACAGTCTCGGACCTGTGACAGAACTCGTTTGAATGACGAAATCAGAATGACGAATGACGAACCACCAACTCATCACTGAACGAACCATCGCCCAGCGTCCCCTTTCGTCATTCTGGTTTCGTCATTCGTCATTACCGTTGGTCGCCTTCTCGTCATTCGTCATTCTGATTTCGTCATTTGCCGCAGCTCCCTTCCAGCTCCAACCCGGCCAATTTCCGCCCGAAGGCAGCGCGCAGTACATCGCCGGCGAAATGATCCAGATGGATCACGTCAACCGCACCGGCCAGCTCCGGCCCGACCGCCGGGACGACCAGCGCACCGACGATTACGACCGCGCGCTGCTCTTCACTCTGCTGCCCTACGGCACGCTCCGCTATCACGGCGCTCCCGCCGAACTGCGCGACATCCCCATCGGCACCCATCTGCACGGGCAGTTTTACTTCGATGCGAAGATGGGCCGGCCCGTCAAAGGCGGTTTCGCGCGGGCCTTCCTGCTCGAAGACGACTTCAGCTTTCAACAGCGCCAGCACCGCGCGTGGCGGCTCGACGCCGTGAATCTCGACAAAGGCAGCATCACCGTCACCGGCCTCTCGCTCGCCGACCACAAACCCGACGCGAAGCCCGTCGTCTTCAAGGTGAATCCCGCCACGCGCATTTGGAAAGGCCCCGGCTTCGGCGCGCTCACGAACCTCGCCGTGGGCCAGTCGCTTCTCCTCAACATCACCGTGGCCACGCTCAAAGGCCCGGGTCGCTGCACCGACATCTGGCTCGACGACGAAAGCCGCTCGCTCGCCGCCGCGCACCAGACCGAGGTGCATCGCGCCTACGAAAAGACGCATGGCCTGCCCGGCTGGATTGACGCGGTAGACAACGACAAGAGCCACATCACGGTGACCTTGTTCGGCGGATTCGATCCCGCGCTCACCAACGATTTCAAACTCAAGGGCCGCGTCGCCGCGCTCGTGGCGGAAGATTCCCTGCGCGCCTACGATCAGATCAACGACCGCATGTATGGCGAGGTTTTGGAAATCAGGATCCTTCCCCTCACCCCCGGCAGCAGCGGCCTTCAACTCGTCATCAAGGCCGAGAACCTGCTCGAAGGCTTCCGCCCCCGCCGCATCGTCCGTCTCCTCGCCGCAAGTTGGCCCCTCGACGATCTGCCCTGGGAAGAAATGCTCTGGCCCGCTGACAACCGGGTGAAATGACGAAGGACGAAACCCGCCCGGTGGCAGCCTGGTTCGTCTTTCGTAATTCGCCATTCTGGTTTCGTCATTTCCCCGCCCGGCCCGCCATCGCCATGACAGGACGCCGAATTTCACATTGTCCGCCGTGTTTCAGGGAAAAGGGCGGAAAACGGAAGAAGCGCAAAAAACCCAATAAAAACGGCCCTGAAACCTTCGTCTCAGGGCCGTAAATTGGTTGCGGGGGCTGGATTTGAACCAACGACCTTCAGGTTATGAGCCTGACGAGCTACCGGGCTGCTCCACCCCGCGGTTAAGTGCGCGGAATATAGAGAGGCTCTTTCAAAGGGCAAGGGACATTTTCAACTATCCCCCAATCAGCCGGTGCGGGCGCACCGCGTCGCTGCCGAGGCCGAAGCGCGGCATGGCTTTCAACGACAACGCGATGGCCACCGTGAAATCATCCGAGCCGAAACGGTTCTCGCGCACGCGGAAGGTCAGCCCGCCCGTCCAACTGCGGAAGTCGCGGTAGAGCGTGTAATACTGGTATTCCATCGTGCCGTCGCGCGCCTCGAAGTGGTGCTGGGTGCGCAGGCCCCAGTTCTCGTTTAGGCGGTAGAAGAAACTGGCCAGGATCAGGTCGTGGCCGCGGCCGAGTTCCGGCGTGTCGCGTCGGTAACGGTGGCCCAGCGAGAGGCTCCAAGTTTCGCCCGGTTCGAGCGTCACGCTGTGGTTGGCTTCGCGGAACTGGCCTTGCTCGATCCCGTAACGGGTCTCCGAGTTGAACGTGATCCACGAGCGCGGGCGGAAATCCAAATCGGAGTAAAGGTCGCTGAAGCTGCTGCGCCCGTGGTACTCGGCCAGCCGCCAGTCGGTATAGACGGCCCAGTTCAGCAAATCATCCACGCCGTCCTCGCGCTTCGTCTGCAACTTGTTCCGCAGGCCGAGCCGCAGTACGGACTGGCTGTCAATCGAGTCAATCGTGTTGTAGTCGGGAAACTCAATGGGCCGCAGGCGCGAAGTGGGCAGCGCGCGGTCAAACTGCGGCAGTTCGTGCGGCGCCTTGTTTGCCACGGGGACGTACACGTAATTCACCGACGGCTCGATGATGTGCCGCAGCCCCTGCACGTCGAGCAGTTCGCTCCGCGCGCCGCCATAGACGCGCGAGGCTTTCCACGTCACTTCCGCGCCGGTGTTGAAGACGCTGCGGGACTCGTCGCCCGTGGTCGTGTCGCGCCCGTTGGCCTCGCTGTAGTAACTGAGCCTCTGGCCCACGCGCGGGATGACGTTCAGCCAGCCGAAGAACGTCCACGGCAAAACAATCTGGTGATACGTGTCCGCGCGCGCCGCGCCGTAATGGTTCGTGTGGAAGGGCGAATAGAAATTCGTCTCGGCGGGAAAGAGGTGGCGGAAATAGCCGGCGGAACTTTCGCTCTCGTAGTAGAGCGGCGTCTCCAGAATTTGCTGGCGCAGGCCGGTCAGCTTCACGTCGGGCAGGCGCTCCACAGTTTCCTGAAAGTCATTCACGCGGAACTGCGCGAGACCGTTGAGGTCCCAGTTGGGCCAGGCCTTGTCCACTTCCACGAAGGAGCGCGGCTGGGCGTTGCCGTGATATTCCGACTCGAAGAAATCGCGCGTCACGAACGGGTCGGTCTGATACGCGACGGAGGCCTTGGCCGTGAGATTGGTGGCGAGATCGACCTGGTGCGCGACGAGCAGGCGGTGGCGGTCTTCATCAGGCGTCTTGAAGCCGAACCGGTCCTCCGGGCGTTGATCGTTCGCGTAGTAGTAGCGCAAGATGCCCTCGCCGAAGGCCGGGTCTTTCCAGTGAAAATCCGGCCCGCCCGCCAGCCCGCGCCGGCTCCGCAAATCGAAATTCACCGCGCCGTCCAGCCGCTCGTTCCAATACCAGTTGTACGTGTTGAGCAGATACGCGCCCCAAGTGCTGCGGTAGCCGACGAGAAAATCATAATTGTTCGGATGCCGGTCGAGCGACTTGGTGTAGTAGGGGAAATACATCACCGGCACGTCGCCAACATAGAGCAGGGCGTGGCGCGCTTTGATGGACTCGCCGGGAATGACGGTAATCTGCTTCGCGTAAATCCGGTAGCCGGGATCGGGATGATCGTCCGTGGTGAAAAAAGTGTTGGTGACGGTGTAGGTCTGGTTGGTCGGGGTGGTGAGCATGTTCGTCCCTTGGACGAAGTAGGGCGGGTGTCCGGCGCGGAAGGACTCGCCGCTGATCACGCGGGTCTTGAAATTGTAGTGCAGTTGCTCGCCCCGCCAGAGCTGGCCGCCTTCGCGCTGGAGAATCACGTTGCCCTCCGCATACGCATCGCCGGTGGCGCGGTCCACGCGGGCGGTCTGAGCGGTGAGGACGACGGGGCCGTATTTCAGCAGCATCCCGTTCTTGTAGAAAACTTTTCCGGTGCGGAACTGCACTTCCTGGTCGGCGCCTTGCAGCACGAACAGTTCGTTCGTCTCCTGGCTGCGCGCCGCGAGCGGGAGCAGCAGCGCGAGCAGGGTGAGAACGAGGCGTAGCTTCATGTGCGGCAGACGTAAGCAAAAGGCTCCGGCACTGCCAAGCGCATTCAAGGCGCGCACGCGGCGTCGCAAATTCCAATCCCCAAAGATCATGCGTCTGCTTCATGTCAAAAGCGGCGCTAAAGCGACCGCACTCCAAACGCTTCGCGAGGGAAGAGGCGTGTAATGCTGCGCGCCAGCGATTGGAGTGCGGTCGCTGTTGGGGCTTTCAGGGGGCCCCCTGGCGCGTCGGGCGGGTCGGGCCAGGGCGGGCGGGGTTGGATGTGGG
>JANOAY010001012.1:0-6348 GCA_031411375.1 Pedosphaera sp.
CGCCCGGAAATAAAGGGCGAGGGGTTCTTTTGTAATTTTCATCCGGCGGCAACAAAATGGACGGCTCATCCCTCAGTCCGCCCCTGTCACTGATTACTGTTTCACTGCCTCACCGAATACTTTTACCGTCCACTGCATGAAAGTTGGCAAACTCCTGCATACGCGCTACCGGCTGAACGATCTTGAACGGTCGGTGAAATTCTACACGCAAGTCCTCGGCCTCGAAGAAGTCCGCCGCCACAAATCGCCGCGCGGTTCGGAACTCGTCTTCCTGCAGGCGCCCGGCAGCGAGGAGCTGATCGAACTGTGCAGCTTCCCCTCCAGCGGCCCGGTGGTGGTGCAGCCCGACCTCACGCATCTTGCGTTTCAAGTCACCAGCCTCGAAGAATTTGGAAAACACCTCGCCGCGCACGGACTGAAATACTCGGACGGCCCGGCCTACAAGGAGGACGGCGGCGGCTTCGCCTTCATTGACGCCCCGGAAGGCTACGAGATCGAACTCATCCAGCGCGGACCGAAACCGGGCAAGGGCGGTTACTGAATTCGCAGCCAGACCGTTTTCAAATAAGCTGGCTCGTCACGGGTGATGGGGAAATCAGGCGGCTGCGGGACGTAGTGCTGCTGGAGAATTTTCCGGCGCGGCTTCACGACCGCCTCCTCGATCATCGCGAGAAATTTTTCCGGCTCCAGCTTCGCGGCGTTGGTCGAGGCGAAGAGCACGCCGTGGGGCTTGAGCAATGGCAGCGCAGCGGTGATGAGCTTTCCATAATCCTTTTCCGCTTGCCAGGTGCCGCTCTCCTTCGACTGCGAGAAGGTGGGCGGGTCGAGCAGGATGGCGTCAAAGGCGCGGCCTTTCTTCGTCAGTCGTCGCATCCAATCGAAGGTGTCGCCGTAGATGAAATCGTGTTGCGCGGGGTCGAGTCCGTTCAGCGCGAAGTTGCGTTTGCCCCACTCCAGATATTTTTTCGAGAGGTCGAGGCTGGTCACGCGCGCGCCCGCTTTCGCCGCCGCAACGGAGAAGCCGCAGGTGTAGGCGAAGGTGTTGAGGACTTGTGGCTGAAGTTCGGCGCTCCACGAACCGAAGTCTGCCGCGATATGGTTCACGAGCAACCGACGGCGGTTGTCCCGCTGATCGAGAAACAAGCCGACCGAGTAGCCCTCGCTGAAACTCATCTCGAACGTCAGGCCGTTCTCACAAATCGTGAACCGTTCCGGCGCGGGCTCGCCGAAGAGAAGTCGCGGCGAGGACTCGCCCGCATCCGCCCGACGCAAGTTGCGGTTGAGGCGCTTGTGATAAGCGCCACGCGCGGAGTGTGAACGCGCGAGCGATTCCACGAGTTCGCGTTCCGCCTCGTTCAGTTCTCCGGGACTTTGCCCGAGGAGAAATTCTCCCAACCGCTCGACATACATACCCGGCCAGTCGTCAGCGGTGCCGTGGATGAGGCGGAGGGCATTGGTGAGAGTTGGTTCAATCACGACCGCGCGGACTCGGCGGTCCGCGCTCCAATCGGGCGGCGCGTGAAACGTCATCGACTCTCCCGTCGCCGGATGGGTGAGCGACAATTCGGCGGCGTGGAGGAAAACACGCCCGGTTTCCGTCCCGCCGTAAAGCGTGTCGCCGAGAATGGGAAAGCCGTGCTCGGCGGCGTGGACGCGAATCTGATGCGTGCGGCCCGTGATCGGCTCGGCTTCGAGCAGCGTGCGGTTCGCCTCTGCGGACACGACACGAAAGTGCGTCTCGGCGCGCTCGCCGCCGGGCGGCAGCGGACGGCTCACGTATTTTTCTCCCGCGCGCAGGATGGTGGAGACGGCGGTGAACTTCTCCTGTGTCACGGCGCGGTCGGTGAGCAGCAGATATTTTTTGTGCGCCGTGCGCGCGGTGAATTGCTCGGTCAGCGACTTGTTGGCGAGCGGAGTTTTGCCGAAGACCAGCACGCCGCTCGTCTCCTTGTCGAGGCGGTGGATGATGGCCAGTTTCGCCCAGCGCGGTTCGCGGTGTTTCAGCCAGTCATACACGCCTTCGCCCGCGAAGGGCGCAGGCGCGTGCGTGTTCCAGCCCGCCGGTTTGTTGATGACGAGCAGGTGCTCGTCCTCGTGGAGAATCATTTTCACGACGCCTCACCAGAAGTGCCACGCGCCGCGCCACACGACCCAGAGGCCGAGGAGAAAATTCGTGATGGCGTGCGCGGTCATGGCGTCGCCGAGCCGGCCCTTCCAGATGACCAGCCCTTGGTACGCGCAGGCGCAGAGGATGCCGGCGAGCCATTCGCGATGCACGAAGCCGAAGAGCAGCGCGGTAACGAGGAACGGCACGGGGAGAAATTTCCCAATCGGCACGGAGAGAAACTCTTTGCTCGCGATGTAGCGGTACGCGAACGAGCGGTAAAAAACTTCTTCCAGCGGAGGCACGACCAGCGACGAACCGACGATGCGGACGACGATGAAGAACATCGCGAGCACTGAGCCGGTGCCAAGGGCTTCATTGGGATTCCACGCCGCACCGACGGCGGGCTCGGCGCATTCTTTCGTGAGTCCAAGTTTCTGGAGCAGCGGACAAATCTGCCCGGCGTAGAGCGCATCGGTGCGCGGATACAAACCATCCAGCCCCACCCATACGGCGAAGACAGCCACTCCGGCCACGACGGCTTCCCAACTGAAGCGCCATTTCAACTCTTCAATGTGCCGCCAGACCACGACGAGCATTCCCGCTCCGGCTAAAGTCTTGGCGAAATAGATCCAGTAGCGGCCGGCGTCCCCGAATTTTTCCTGCAACGACGTGAGGATGATGAAGATGGCGAACGGAACGAACCGCACCAGCGCGGGCGACTGAATGAATTTTGAAAACATGCTGCGTTCAACGCAGCGTAAGGACGTTCGTGTGACCGCTCAAGACCAGTGTCACGCTCGAGGGACGGATATCCGCGACGATCACGCCCTGGATTTCATCGTCCAGAAAGAGCGTGCGTCCGTTGATCATCACGGAGGGATTCGAGGGACGATAGAAAATGCTCTGCAAGCGGAGCGGCGGAAATTTCGGCGGCGGCACCGGCGCGGCGGGTACTGCAGCAACCACCGGTGTGGCGGCGGCCACGGGCAAGGGCACGGTCGCGGCGGCGGCGCGATTGGTGACAGCGGACAACGTGAGCGCCGCAGACTGGACGACGTTGGCATTGGGCAAAATCTTTTTGCTCCCCGCGTTCGCGGAAACATCTACGACCTGCTCCTGCTTCTTTTTTTGGAAATGATTCAGCACCGCGACCGCGCCCACGACTAAGACGAGCACCAAGGCGAGCATCAGCTGCATGGTTTTCCGCCGTGAGCCGTGCTGTTCATCCGATTCCAGACCGGGCGGCAATGAGTCCTCTGGCAAGGCGAGCGGCGGTGGAGCCGGAAAGGCGGAAGCGGGCAAGGGCGGCGGCTCGGCCTGCTGGTCTTCCTGCTCAGCCAGCGGCGGCGGCGGTGGAGCGCTCGCCCCGCGGGCGGCGCTGCTGGCGCGTCGGAGCGCGTCGTTGATCATGCTCATGACGCGCAGACTCCTTCCAACTCGCGCACCGCCATGTTGGCGAGGCTGAAACTGATTTCTGCGCGCTGCCGCACGAAGCCCGCGAGCAGGCACTTGTCGCACACGGCGTTCACGAGGCGCGGGATGCCGTTGCTGTAATTGAAGATGCGCCAGAGCGCCGCGAGGCTGAAATAGGGCGAGCCATTCGCACCCGAGACATGCAGGCGGTGACGGATGTAATCCTTCAGCTCATTGAAGCGCAGCGGACGCAGGTGATACCGCACCGTGATGCGCTGACGCAGTTGCCGCAGCGAATGTTCGTTCAAACGGTCGCGCAGTTCGGGCTGCCCCATGAGCACGATCTGCAAGAGCTTCCGGTCGTCGAGTTCGAGATTGGAGATGAGCCGGATCTGTTCGAGCAACTCGTTGGTCAGGTTCTGCGCCTCGTCAATGATCAGCACCACGTCGCGGCCCTTGGCCATTTCTTCGAGGAGGAAATGGTTGAGGATTTGCATGATCTGAAAGCGATCCTTGTTCCGAACGTCGAGACCGAACTCGGTCGCGATGGCCGCCATCATCTGATCGGGTTGCAGCACGGGATTGAGAATGAGCGCGGTGGAAAATTGTTCGCACGGCAGTTGTTCGAGCAGCGCGCGGCAGAGCGTAGTCTTGCCCGCGCCGACTTCGCCGGTGAGTTGCACGAAGCCCTTGCGCTCGCGAATGCCATACAGCAGATGATTGAGCGCCTCGTGGTGCTTGGCGCTCAAATACAGGAAGCGTGGGTTCGGCGAAATCGTGAACGGAGCTTCCGTCAATCCGTAATACTGCAAATAACCGCTCATTTCTGAGACAGCTATCGGGAGGTTCCGACCAAAACTTCAGTCAGGTTCCTACAAAACAAAACGGTGGTGGCGGACACACGGCCCGCCGCCACCGGAAATGGCACGCTGAATTCTCAGCTCTTGCGCGGCAGCACGGCCTTTTTCACTTCGGGATGGTTCAGCAAATACGCGCGGCGTTGCTCCACGAAACTTTTCAAACTGATGACGCCGCGTTGCGGGCCGCCGGGGCCGCGCTGGCCTGGCTCGACGTTGGCTTCCGGCGCGGCGGCGGGCGCGGCGGTCACTCCGGCGGTGAAGGCTTCAAAGGAGTCCAGCTTGTGCGTGTCCTTCTTCACGTCGTCAGCGATGAGGGCCCGATATTTTTCCGCGAGCGGGCCGACTTTTTCCCAGTCGAGCCATTCTTCCGCCATCTGGCGGATGTAGCCGAGGTAGCGCGCGCGCAGCGCGGGAACGGCGAGCAGTTTGTTGAGCAACGGTTTCTTCGCGTCGGTCATGCCGGCGAAGGGATCGAGTTCCACGCCGCGCGTCGCATTGCCACCGCCACCGCCGCCGGGGCCGCCACGACCGCCGCCCATGCCGGGGCCTTCGGGCGCGCGGAAGGTTTCGTTCGAGTCGTGCGGCACGATGTGGAACTTCCCGCCCTCGTCCTGTACGAGGTTGAAGTCGCTGGAGCGAATCCAATAGCCGTCGCTGTTGATGAACACGTTCTCCAGCGCGAGGAATTTCAGCGCGCCGTCCACGTCGAGGATGGGTGCGAGCTTTTTTTCCAATTCGTCAGCAGGCGTCTGGTTCAGCACACGGCAGAGTTTGATGAGTTCCGCCCACGATTTCGGATCGTCCTTCGATTTGATCTCGTAGCGCTTTTTGTATTCCGCCATGTCCTCGCCGAGGTAGTTCAAGCCGCCGTCGCCGCGCGGACTGCCGGGAACTTTCCAGCGCGCGCCCTTGGCCGAGCCGAACACTTCCTTGGTGAACTCCTTGTTGACCTGCTGCGCGCTGACATAGATACCCCAGCTTTCGCCATTGATGACCACGCGCACGAAGTTCGCCTTGGGCGCGGGAATGTAGTCGCGCGCCACTTGATAATAGAGCACTGAGCGCAGGAACGTCGGGTCCACATGCGAGTTCAACAGGTTCAACGTGCGATAGCCGAGGAGCCGCTGGTTGCCGTTCGCGAAGTCCAACGAGAGATTCAGCGAACGCTTGCGTCCTTCGCCCACGGTGAAGAACGACGACGCGCCACGAAAGTGAACGCCCACATCCTTGTAGATCTTCCCATCCACGGTGAGTTTCGCCGGCACCTCGACATCGCTGTGATAAAAGTCGGCGAGTTCCTTCTCCCAGTCCGCATTCTCGAAATCGAGGAACAGCGTGCGCAGCGTGAGCGCGTCGTAGAGCGGCGTGTTGGTGGAAAAACTTTTCACGTCCGCGGGCGCGAGCTTCGGTCCCGGCTCGGGCGGCGTTTGCGTTCCGCCGCCGCGCATCCGTGGGCCGCGACCGCCGCGACCGGCGGCTTTTTCCTCCGCGAGAAATTCACGCGCCTTCTTCCGCTCGGCCGTGTCGAGCCGCTTGTCTGCGTTCTTGTCGAACTTGGGGATCAGTTCCACCGCCGCGCCCGGCATGCCGAAACCGCCCGGTCCGCCGGGCTGAAATCCCGGCGGCGGCCCATCGAAATTTCCCGGCGGCGGAAAGTTCCCGCGCTGGCCGTCGCCCGCCGGACGTTGCGCGTCGCGGCGCGGCGGATTGTCCGCCTGGCCGAACGCGGACGGGGCCAGAAACAGCGCCGCGCCCAGCAGCGCGCCGACCCGGTTTGAATTCAAGTTCGCAAACATATTGTTGTCAGAGACAAGCGCGGTGACGCCGGAGTTACCGCCAAATTGTTAAGGGTTGGTAAATCTCCGGCGCGCGGACTTTCCAGTCCGCAGCAAGCCGCGGACTGAGGAAGGTGAGGAAAAAATCTTGCGCCACGCCACTTTGCAGCTTGCTGCGGACTGGAAAGTCCGC
>JANOAY010001013.1:0-5355 GCA_031411375.1 Pedosphaera sp.
TCGAACTTTGATCTCTGAACAAAGAGCGCCCACGCCCGGTGTTGATCTTTATGTCGGCGGCACCGAGCACGCCGTGCTGCACCTGCTCTACGCGCGCTTCTGGCACAAGGTGCTGTTCGACCTCGGCCATGTCTCCACGCCCGAGCCGTTCTTCAAGCTCGTGAACCAGGGACTCATCCTCGGCGAGGACATGCAGAAGATGTCCAAGTCGCGCGGCAACGTGGTGAACCCCGACGACATCCTGGTGGAATACGGCGCGGACGCGTTTCGCCTCTACGAGATGTTCATGGGCCCGCTCGAAATGGTGAAGCCGTGGAACACGAAGGGCGTGGAAGGCGTGTATCGTTTCCTCGGCCGCGTCTGGCGTTTGTTCGTGGATGAAGCGAGCGAAGTGGAATTCGAGCAGGCGCAGACCGCCACCGATCCGGCGAAGCAGAGAACTTTGCTAGAGTTGATCAGGCTCAACTCGACCATCCAGAAAGCGGACCCGACGAAGGAACAGCTCAAGGTGCTGCACGCGGCGATCAAGAAGGTCACCGAGGATTTGGACGGTTTGCGTTTTAACACCGCCATCTCAGCGATGATGGTGTTCGTGAACGACGCGCTGAACTGGCCGGTGAAGCCGGTGGCGGTGCTGCGCGAGTTTTTGATTTTGCTGCAACCGTTCGCGCCGCACCTCACGGAAGAACTCTGGAGCAAGCTGCACTCGCAATTCTTGCTCGAACCCACCGCGCTGACCTACGCGCCGTGGCCGAAATTCAATCCTGAGTTGCTCATCGAGGACACGTTGGAAATCCCGGTGCAAGTCAGCGGCAAGTTGCGCGACGTGATCCGCGTGCCGGCGACGGCGACGCAAGCCGAGATCGAAGCCGCGGCGCTGGCGTCGGAGAAGGTGCAGCAATTCCTCGTGGGCAAGACGGTGAAGAAGATCATCGTCGTCCCGAAGAAGCTGGTGAACATCGTGGCCGTCTGAGGAGCGCGGACTTTCCAGTCCGCAGCGAGCCGCGAAGTGAGAGCGGCTCAATCCTCGCCCACACCGCCCGTTGTCACAGGTTGCGGCGGGCTGGAAACCCCGCGCTCCGGGGCCGTGGTCATTCTCCCGCGCTACGTTGTGGAGCGCGAATTCCACAGGGCACATCCAGCGCCGCCAGAAATCCCCGCGCCTTGGCCAGCGTCTCGTCGTGTTCTGCTTCGGCATTTGAGTCCGCCACGATGCCCGCGCCGACGTGGAAGTGGACGCGCCCCGCCTTCACAATGGCGGTGCGGATGATGATGCTTAACTGGCTCTCGTGATTGAACCCGAGGTAGCCGAGCGCGCCGGTGTAAGGGCCGCGTGTGATCGGTTCCAGCTCATCAATGATCTCCATCGCGCGAATCTTCGGCGCGCCCGTGATGCTGCCGCCGGGGAAGCAAGCGGCCAGCGCGCTGAAGTGCGTCACGCCCGCGCGCAACTGCCCCTCGACCGTGGAGACGAGATGCTGCACCTGCGCGTAGCGTTCGAGGCGCACGAGTTCCGGCACTTGCACCGAGCCGTATTCGCAGATGCGCCCGAGATCGTTGCGGAGCAAGTCAGTGATCATCACCAACTCGGCCATTTCCTTGGCGCTGGTCTGGAGTTCGTAGGTGAGCCGGGCGTCGCGCGTCGGATCGGCGTCGCGCGGGCGCGTGCCTTTGATGGGGCGCGTGAGAATGTGGCGTCCGCTCAGGCGCAGAAACAATTCGGGCGAGGACGAGGCGAGTTGAAAATCTCCGCAGTCAAGAAACGCGGAGAACGGCGCGGGCGAAACGTCACTCAGGCGCTCGAACAAACTCCACGCGTCGCCGGGCGCGTCGGCGGAGAGCCGGTGCGCCAGATTCACCTGATAAATGTGGCCGTGCCGGATGTAGTGCTGCGCGCGCTCGACGCGGGCGATGAACTCGGCGCGCGTAAGATTGGACGTTGGTTGCGGAGCGCGGACCTCCGGGTCGGCGCGGTTTAATATGGGAAGGGATCGCGCAGACCCGGAAATCTGCGCTCCAAGATCGGCGAGCCGTTCGCGCCACCAGTCCGACTCTTTCCGCGCACGCGCCTCATCACGCGAGCCGTCCGCGTCGAGTCCGGTGGAGACAATCCACGTCTTGCCCAGCAGATGATCGAAGACCACGAGGCTGCTGTGGAAACCGACGTGGCAGTCGGGCAGTTCGAGATCGTTCACCGCCGTGCGCGGCAATTTTGGCTCGACAAAATTTTTCAGGTCGTAGCCCCAGTAGCCGAACGCGCCGCCGAGCGGGAAAGGCAAGTCCACTTCGTCCAGCAGTTCGCAGCGTTCCATCAGCGAGTCGAGGACGCGCCAGGGATTGCCGAAGAGTTCGTGCGCGCCGTCGGCGGTGGCGATTTCGCAACGCGAGCCGTAGGAGGTGAAACGGAGGAACGGTCGCGCGACCACGAAGGAGTAGCGCGCGCGCGGCGAGTCGAAGCCCGCGCTGCGCAGGAGCATCACGCCCCGCTCGCCGCGCAACCGCTGCGCGAGCGACTCGGGCGAGTGCGCGGTGGAAATTTCTGTGACGAGCGGGCGCATGGTCAGAGGGGCTTCGAGGATCGTTCGAGGCCGTGCTGGCGTGACCAGCGTTCTCCCACACCCCAGCCCACTCCCCCGGGGAGAGGGGGAAAGTCAGCCCGCGCAAGATCACGACGAACGCGCTCGCATGGTTGAAGACTGAATGCCGCTCTCCCTCTCCTCTGGGGAGAGGGCCGGGCTGAGGGGAAGGCGTCCTCACTCACCACGAGTTTGAAATATGTTTTGGTGCTCACACCATTCACCACGAGAGAATGCTGCCCAGTCGCGCGGATTTTTTCAGCGGCGAAATGAGCGCGAGATTCAGG
Organism: Pedosphaera sp.; assembly: GCA_031411375.1. Lineage (GTDB taxonomy): Bacteria > Verrucomicrobiota > Verrucomicrobiia > Limisphaerales > SIBH01 > JANNGC01. The sequence continues at coordinate 2,864 of JANOAY010001013.1, forward strand.
CGCGACGGCTGGAAGAAATCCCGCGCCGCCGCGCGCACAGCGGCGGCGGTCACAGTGGCGAGGCGCGCTTTGGTCTCGGCGGGCGTGACGATTTTGCCGTAGGAGAGCAGGCTTTCGCCGAGCCAGTTCATCTGGTTCTCGGTGCCTTCGAGGTTCAGTTCCAACTGGCCGATGATGAAATCTCGCGCACGCCGCAGTTCGCCCTGGCCCACGGGTTTTGCGACGAGCGCGCGCAACTCGCGCACGATGATACGCAAAGATTTCTCCAAGTCCCCGTGCTCCAGCCCGGCGGAGATGCTCAACACGCCCGTGTCTTCCATCGAAGACCACGAGCTGTGGACGCTGTAGGCCAGGCCCTTGTCCTCGCGCAAAATCTGGAAGAGGCGCGAACTCATGCTCTCGCCGAGAATCACGTTCAGCACACGCAGCGCGAAACGGCGTTCGTCGTGGCGCGAGCAGGCGCGGATACCGAGCGCGAGCTGCGTCTGCTCGGTGGCTTTGGTGAGCAGGCGAACGGCGGGCGCAGTCTGCCGAGCCTCCGCCGGAGCGAATGTCGGCGGGCGGCCCGTGCGAAATTTCGCGGTGAACTTTTTCGCCGAGCGCACCACTTCCGCGTGACGCAACGGCCCAGCCACGACAAGCAGCGTGTTCGAAGCGATGTAATTGGCGGTGAAGAAATTATGCACGTCCGCGCGCCGCAATTTGTCCAACGACTGTTCCGTGCCGGTGAGCGCGCGACCGAGCGGCTGGTCGGGCCAGAGCGTTTCGTGCAGCAGATCGTGGACGTGTTGCGCGGGCTGGTCGCGATACATGGCGATCTCCTCCTTGATCACGTCGCGCTCTTTCGCGAAGTCGGCGGGGGTGAAGCGCGAGTGGAGAAACATGTCGGTGAGCACATTGAGCACGGTGTCGAAATGATCCGCGTGGACGCGCGCGTGGAAGCAGGTCTGCTCCTCGTCGGTGAAGGCGTTGAGATAGCCGCCCACGCCTTCGACGGCCTCGGAGATTTCCTTCGCGCTACGGCGCGTGGTGCCTTTGAAGAGCAGATGCTCGATGAAGTGCGCGGTGCCAGAAAGTTCCGCCGGCTCGAAGCGTCCGCCCACGCCGACCCACAGGCCCACGGCCACGCTGGCCATGTGCGGAAGTTCAGCGGTGGCGACGCGGAGACCGTTGTTTAATTGAGTAACGCGATACACGTAGGGCGGAGAGTAGGGAGAAAAACTCCAAATCCCAAAACCCAAAATCCAGACATCAACGGACATGTTTGGAAACGGCTCTTGAGAAATGACAAGCGTTCTCCCTCACCCCGGCCCTTCCCCCCTGGGAGAGGGAGAAAGTCAGACGGCGTTCGCTGAGTCGCGGCGATTGGCGAGGGAGCGGGGAATTGTTTCCCCAAACTACATCTCCACCTGCATCCCGAGTTCGACCACGCGGTTGGCGGGGATGCGGAAGAAGTCGGTGGGCGGCTGCGCGTTGCGCGACATGAAGGCGAAGAGCCGCTCGCGCCACAGCGCCATGCCGGGCTGCTTCGAGGCGAGGATCGTTTCGCGACTGAGGAAGAAGGTCGTGCTCATCCACTCGAATTCGAGGCCGAGCGGGCGGCTTTGATCCAGCACCTCGGGCACGTTCGGGTCTTCCATGAAACCGTAGCGGGCCACGACGCGATGGAAACCGGGGCGCAGCTCTTCGAGTTGGATGCGTTTCTCCTTGGGGATGTGCGGCACTTCCTCGACCTGGATGGTGAGGAAGATGACTTTCTCGTGCAGCACTCGGTTGTGCTTGAGGTTGTGCAGGAGCGCGAGCGGCGTGGAGTCGGCGTTGCTCGACAGGAAGACCGCCGTGCCGGGCACGCGCAACGGCGGATTAAGCTTCACGTCTTCGAGGAACAGCGAGAGCGGAATGAACGAGCCGCGCAGGCGTTCGCCCAAAATTCTCCGGCCCGTCTTCCAAGTGGCCATCAGGATGAAAACCAGCGCGGCCACCACGAGCGGAAACCAGCCGCCGTGCGCGATCTTCAGCAAGTTCGCGGTGCAGAGCGCGGCTTCAATGACGATGAACACGCCGCAGAGCAATCCCGCCTGCCACGCCTTCCAGCCCCACAGTCGCCGGGCGGCAAAGTAGAACAGGATGGTTGTAATCAGCATCGTGAATGTCACCGCCACGCCGTAGGCCGAGGTCAGCGCACTGGACGACTTGAAGCCCAGCACCAGCCCAATGCACGCGAGCATCAAGGCCCAGTTCAGTTGCGGCATGTAGATTTGTCCGCGCGTTTCCGAAGAGGTGTGATCAATTTCCATGCGCGGCGAGTAGCCGAGTTGAATCGCCTGCTGGGTCATGGAGTAAGCCCCGGAGATCGTCGCTTGCGATGCAATCACCGTCGCAGCGGTGGCGAGCCCAATCATGGGATAGAGTGCCCACTCGGGGAAAGCGAGATAGAAGGGGTTCTCCAGGGCCTTGGCGTCACCCATAAGCAATGCGCCCTGGCCAAAGTA
>JANOAY010001014.1:0-3761 GCA_031411375.1 Pedosphaera sp.
CGTGGATTTCAGCTTCAACAATTCGAGCTACAGCGAGAACGGCCTAGTGCGTTCCACGGTCACGCCGCAGTTTCGCGCGATGGTCTTCCAGACGGACAGCGCGTTTGGTGATCCGCTTTTGTGGGAGGTAGGTACCGCGCCAGCGCCGGTTCTGGCGGCGCGCATTCCCAACGTGCGTTTCCTGTTCGAGACGCCGGCGAGTGTTGCGCCCGGGCCGGAGGTGGAACTCGTCAACGGTTTGTGGAGCGGCAGCATCACGGTGGCAGAACCGTGGGCGAGCCTTTTCCTCCGCGCCAACTACGGGCAGGGCAGGGTGGCGGATGGCAACGCGTTCGTCATTGATTCCTCGGCAGACATGGATCGCGATGGTCTGCCGGATGCGTGGGAACGGCGGTACTTTGGCGATGCCGATGGGCGTGCTGATGAAGACGCCGACGGCGATGGGGCGGACAATCTCGCGGAGTTTCGCGCGGGGACGAACCCGGTGGACGCCACGAGCTTCACGGCCATCCGGTCGGTGCGGTTGCAAGGCGCGGACGTGATCGTGCAATTCTCCAGCACGGCGGGGCGGGCGTATCGGCTGGAGCGCAGCGCGGCGTTGAACCCCGCTTCGTGGACGCCGCTGCTCAACCGCACGCCCGCGTCGTTGCAGGAGACGATCACCATCGGGAACAGCTCGCCGCTCATCTTCTACCGCGCCCGCTAGTCCCGCGTGATGGAACTGCTCGTGCTGCGAGTAGCCGGGCCGCGCTCCGCCAAGGCCAACGGATCCGCGTGAACTGTTGTCTTCCAGCAGCGTGCTGCCAGTTTGCAACTGGCAGGGGCCGCTAGGTGCAAGCCGTCTTTACCAGTTCGTTCGCGTGGGAAAAGTTCCGGCCTCTGCCGGTTACAAACCGGCAGCACGTTGATCCCGCCGGGGGCCGTGTCAAGTTGCGCCCGACCCAACATCCCGTTCGACAAGCCGCGCCTCGCTCGCTACAACACGCCGCATGTCTGAATCGTTGAACGCGTTCGCCCTCGCCCAATACATTGATCACACCCTGCTCAAGCCCGAGGCCACGGCGGGGGATATCGAGAAACTCTGCCGCGAGGCGTTGGAGCATCACTTCTTCAGCGTGTGCGTGAACGGCTCGCGCGTGGCGCAGGCCTACTCGCTCGTGGAAAATTCCGGCGTGAAGGTCGCCGCCGTCGTCGGCTTCCCGCTCGGCGCGATGAGTTCGGACGTGAAGCGCCTCGAAGTCGAGGCGGCCATTGATGACGGCGCGCAGGAAATTGATGTAGTGCTGAACATCGGCAAGCTCAAGGACGGCGACGCGAAGTATGTCCTGCGCGAACTGCGCGATGTGGTGGACGCCGCCGAGGAGCGCACCGTGAAAGTCATCTTTGAAACCTGCCTGCTCACGCGGGAGGAAAAAATTCTCGCCTGCAAACTCACCGTCGAATCCGGCGCGCACTTCGTGAAGACCTCGACCGGTTTCAGCACCGGCGGCGCGACCACGCACGACATCCAGCTCATGCGCGAATGCGTCGGCCCGAACTTCGGCGTGAAGGCGTCCGGCGGCATCCGCGACGCGCAGATTGCGCTCGGCATGATCCAGTCCGGCGCGACGCGCCTCGGCACCTCCGCCGGCGTGGCCATCGTCAAAGGCGCGGCCGGCGCGGCGGGCTACTGAGTTGTAGTGGGGCAGCCGTCCCGGCTGCCACCTGTCCACTGGCCGTCCCGGCTGGTGATCCTTCAGCCGAGACGACCAAAGGACGGAAGGCAGGCGGGACGCCTGCCCCACTACCACTGCGCGTCGCGCACTGTTTCATCTTCACCCCGTCAACGGATTTCTCTCCCGCCGAAAAAATAAATCCGTTTGCCCGCTGCGCGCCCCGGCCTAGCTTCGCCTCAATCCACGCGCCGGATTTTCCGACGTGGATGATGACGAATGATGGTGGAAATAAAATCCGCGCCGCCTGCGCCCGCTGAACTGCTGGGCGACGCCCACCCGCTGCTCGAACAGCTCGGCACCTCCGACGAACTCGCGGTCACGGGCATCGTCACGGGCGCGATGGAATTTTCCCGCGTGCGCGACCTGTCCTCGCTGCGCGCCTTCCTCGACACCTACCACGCGCAAGTGCTGCGGCCCTTGGAACTGCCCGCCATCGTCTCCGCCTACCAGCACGCCGTGCGCGGCGAGGCGCGGGAATTGATCGCGCTCGATCAATCGCTCGCGAAGGAAACGGGCTTCCGCAACTTCGCCGTGGCCAGTTGCCGCGTCGGCCAGCGGCAGCTCAGCAAGCTGCGCCCGCTGCGCGATCAGCGCGTCGTGCAACGCTACCTCACGGCCATTGAGGCCGGTGACGCGCGCGGCTGGCACACGCTGGTCTATGGTGTGAGTCTTGCGATGTTCTCGCTGCCGCTGCGCCAGGGTTTGCAGAACTACATCGAGCAGACCGCGCGCGGCTTCATCGAGCGCGCCGCGCGTCCGCTGCGGCTTTCGGAACATCACGTCGCAGAATTAACCGCCCACTATTTCCTCGCCGCGCCCGCCGCCGTGGCTCACGCGCTCGAGGCCAGCAGCGCGTTGCAAATTCAATAGTGGGGCAGCCGTCCCGGCTGCCACTCGTCCACTGGCCGTCCCGGCTGGTGGTTCTTCAGCCAAGACGGCCCAAGGACGGAAGACAGCCGGGACGGCCGCCCCACTACCCATGTTGCCTCGCCCCGTTTCCACGCTTGCCACGATCTCCCCGCGCTGCTAATCCCAACTCGCCATGAAAAAACTTTTCACCGTCACGCTTTTCCTGCTGCTGCTCACCGCCACTTCCACGCGCGCGGGCGATGACTACGGCTGGCGGGTCGCCGGCACCACGGTGGACATTTTTATCGCGCGCCCCTTCACCTTCGTCGCCACGCTGCTCGGCGGCGCGATCTGGACCGTGGCGCTGCCCATCACGGCGGCGACCAAGACCAGCGGCGATTCGTTTGACGCGCTGGTCCGCCACCCGTGGGACCTCACCTTCCATCGCGACCTTGGCGATTACGGCGAGAACTGATTTCCGTCGCGCCCCTTCTACGCGCCGCTCATGCCCCAGTTTTTCAACGCCGGCGACTGGCTGATCATTGTCGCCTACCTTGTCGGGATCATCGCGCTCGGGGTGTGGTTCGGCAAAGACCAGCGCAACACGCGCGACTATTTCCTCGGCAGCAAAAACATCCCGTGGTGGGGCATCGGCATCTCCATCGTCGCGGCGGAGACGAGCGCGCTCACGATCATCGGTGTGCCGGCGTATGCGTTCGCCGATGGCGGCAACATCATGTTCATCCAGATCATCGTCGGCTACGTGATCGCCCGCCTCATCCTCGCCGTCGTGATGGTGCCGCATTATTTGAAAGGCGAAATCTATTCGCCCTATCAGCTCCTCGAACAACATCTCGGGCAGGGCCCGCGGCGGCTGGCCGCGGCGCTGTTTCTGTTTCTCGAAACGATGGCCGCAGGCGTGCGCGTGTACGTCGCGTGCATTCCGATCCGGCTGATGCTGGGTGAAAAAGTCTGCAGCCTCGGCGGAATGGTGGACCCGATCCTCGGCGCGATCCTCCTCTTCGTCGGGCTTTCGCTGTTCTACACCTACATCGGCGGCGTGAAGGCCGTCATCTGGACGGACGTGGTGCAGTTCGGGCTGTTTCTCGCGGGCGGACTTTTTGCGCTGTTCTACATCCCCACGCTCATCGAAGGCGGCTGGAGCGCGGCTTTCGCGAATGCCGCCGCCGCAGGAAA
>JANOAY010001015.1:0-7430 GCA_031411375.1 Pedosphaera sp.
GGTCACGCTCGGCGGGAAGAAATTTCTCATCCACCACATCGTCACGCCGGGCGTGGGTTCGCCGAGGATTGATCGCCGCCTGCGCGAGGACGCGCCAGACGTGGTGATGTTCGGCCACACGCACAAGCCCTACGCCCAACAGGTCGGGAGCATTCTGTTTTTCAATCCCGGCTACGCGGGGCGGCAACGGTTTGAGCTGCCGCGCAGCGTGGCGGTGATGGAAATTCAGCAGGGAAAAATATCGCACCGGTTCGTGACGTTGTAGTGGGGCAGCCGTCCCGGCTGGCGAGAAGGTGGAACGGCTCGCGCTGCGAGCCGTCGCGCCGCGCAGAGCGGCGCGGGGAAAATTCACGGCGCGTGTCTCTCCATTCGTTCCGCCCGCTCTGCGCGGGCTAGTTTTGTCGCAGCGTGACAAAACCCACCGCCTCACCACTAAGCCAGCTTCTCGAAACTCTCCTCGATAAATGTCGTGTTCTGAATGCGCGCCAACTTGGCGTAGAGACCATTGGCCGCGAACAGTTCATCATGCGTGCCGCGCTCGATGATTTCCCCTGCACGCAGGACAAGAATCTGATCCGCCCGGCGAATGGTGCTCAGGCGATGCGCGATGACGAAGCTGGTGCGATGGGCCATCAGGCGTTCGAGCGCCTCCTGAATCAGCTTCTCCGTCGCCGTATCCACGCTCGCCGTCGCTTCGTCGAGAATGATGATGGGCGTGTTCTTGAGCAACGCGCGGGCGATGCTCACACGCTGTTTCTCCCCGACGCTCAGTTTCACGCCGCGCTCGCCCACGCGCGCATCGTAGCCGTCGGGCAGGCGCGTGATGAACTCGTGGCAGTTCGCGGCGCGCGCGGCGGCAAACAGCTCCGCCTCCGTCGCGTCGAGTTTTCCGTAGAGGATGTTTTCCCGCACCGTGCCGTTGAAAAGAAAAGGCTCCTGGCTCACGACGCTGATTTGCGCGCGCAAGGAATCGAGCGTGAGACGGCTGGTATCCTGTCCGTCGAGCAGGATGCGCCCGCCGGTCGCCTCGTAAAATGCCGGGAGCAAATTCACGAGGGTGGATTTTCCCGCGCCGGTTGGCCCGACGAGCGCGATCATTTCGCCAGGGCGCGCGTGGAGGGAAATGTTCTTCAGCACCACGCGGTCTTCGGAGTAGGCGAACGAGACATTCTCGAACAACACTTCGCCGCGAACGCCGCCGACCAAAGTTTCCGTGCGCCGCACATTGCTCGTCTCCGCCTCAAAATCGAGAATGTCAAACACGCGCTCGCCGGCCGCGCGCGCGGATTGCAGCATCTGATTCAGTCCGTGCAGCCGCGTGATCGGTTCGTAGAACATGCCGAGAAAAAGGAGGAAGGCGGTGAGTTCGCCAATCTTCATCCCGCCTGCAATCACCGCCTTCGCGCCAAACCACAGCACCAGTCCCGTGCCGAACGTGGCGGCGAAGGCCATTGCGGGCGAGTAGTTTGCCCACGCGCGCATCACGAGCAGTGTGCCGCGACGCAGACCGTCGGCACGCTCGGCGAAACGTCCGTCCTCGTGCTGCTCGCGTCCGAAGGATTTGATCTGTCGCACGCCCTGGAGGTTGTCCATGAGCAGCGCGTTCATGGCGCTGGCGGCTTCGCGTTGCGCGCGGTAGCGGCGGTGCGCCGTGCTCGTGTACCAATAAACGCCGATGGCGAGAATCGGCATCGGCACCAGCGCCAGCGCAGTGAGTGATGGATTCATGTGCAGCAGGAACGCCAGCACGCCGAACAGTTGCAGAATGGCAATCGTCCCCGCCTCCGTGCCGTCAATGAGCAGGCGCTCGACGGAGTTCACGTCCTCCAGCACGCGCGTCATCAAGTCGCCGGACGAGCGTTGATCAAAGTAGTTCACGGGCAGGCGCTGAAGTTTGCCGTACACTTCGCGGCGCATGTCGTAGATCACGTTTTGCTCGAAGGTGTTGTTCAGCCGGAGGCGCAGACTGTTGAACACTTCGCGTAGGAAAAACGCCCCGAGGATCGCCAGCATCACCCACGTCAACTGGTCGGAACGTCGCTGCCCGATCACGTCATCAATCACGAACTGCGTCAGCTTCGGGTAGGCCAGCGAGCAGGCCAGCATGAGCAGCGCGCAGCCGATGGTGCCGGCCGCCATCCACGGGTAGGGCCGCAGGTAGGTCGCAACCCGGCGAATAATTTCCCAGTTGCCGCGCTTCCGTGCGGAAATCGTGGGGTCGGGCTGGGGAGAAAGTGCGGCGTGGGCCATCGTTCAGTGTCCTTGGTTTTTCAATCCTGCAATTGGTTTGAGGTTTGCTGAATTGGGCGCTCGGAGCAAAAAAGAATTTCAATTTAAGTCGGATGACTCATTGTTTTGAAATGTTTCCAGCGGTGGACACGCGCGATTTGCCCGCAGTGCGAGGCGAGGTCGCGGACATCTTCGCTTCGCTGTTTCCCGAGGCGGCGAGCGGCTTCATCCCACGCGCTTTCGGTTGGGCGGAGGATTGGTTCACAGGAAATTACCCCGGCTATCAGGCGATTGACGCGCGCTATCACGACCTCGAACACACCTTGCAAGGGACGCTCTGCCTCGCGCGGCTTCTACGCGGACGGCATTTCACCGGCACGAATCCGGTGCTGACGCCGGTGATGTTTGAACTCGGTCTCCTCGCCATTCTCGCCCATGACACCGGCTACTTGAAGCGCACCGAGGACACGGAAGGCACGGGCGCGAAATACACGCTCACGCATGTGCGCCGGAGCGGGGAGTTCGCAGCGAAATTCTACGCGGCGCAGGGCTACAGCGCGAGCGACATCAGCGCTGTGCAAAGCATGATTCGCTGCACCGGCGTGAATGCGGATCTGAACGCCATTCCCTTCGCGAACGAACTGGAGCGCGTGGTCGGCTACGCGCTCGGCACGGCGGATTTGCTCGGGCAGATGGCCGCGCCGGATTACGTGGAGAAGCTGCCGGTGCTTTACGCCGAGTTTGCCGAGGCCGCGCGTTTCAACGGCGCGGCGGCCACGAAATCGATCCAGTTCGCCAGCGCCGAAGAGATGATGCGCAACACGCCCGCCTTCTGGGAAAAATACGTGCGCCCGAAAATTGACGGCGACTTCGGCTCGCTCCACCGCTACCTCACCGACCCGTTTCCCGACGGGCCGAACTACTACCTCGACTGCATCGAAGCGAACATCGCGCGGCTGCGCGAGGTCTTGGCGAGCGCCGCCCGCTGAGAGGCCGGCGGGCCCGGGTCGACAAAACCAGCCCGCGTTTCCATCCCTTCCGCGCTGCCAGGCTACAGTGACAAACAAAATCCCCCGGCAGCTTGCGCCACCGGGGGAGTGTGAAGTCAGTTCCGCCGCGCTTACTGGCGCAGCGTGTAGAACTTCTCCGCGCCGGTGGTGTTCACGGTCACGCGGAAGAAGCCGCCGGATTGCAGGATGGGCAGGCCCACGAGCGACCAAGCGGGCGCGGTCAAATCCGTGGTCGAGTAGAGCAGCGCCGTAACCGGGGTCGAATCCGGCCAGGACACTTCAGCCTGGGTCGGGCTGATCTGCACAATGTGCAGCGCCGTGCCTGTCGGCGGCACGCCCCAGAGCATGAGGTCGAAGCTCAGGTCGGAGGAGGTGAGGGAGTTCTGGTGAACTTCCACGGCCAGCGTGTTCACGCCCACAACGAGGGAGTTCACGATGTTCGAGGCGTAGTAGCGCGTGCCGTCCGAGGGGTCGGCGGCGCCCGCGAGGTCGGTGTAGGCGAAGGGCACGCCGGCGTTGGTGGTGTTGAAGGTGGCGACGAGCGTGCCGTTCAGATAGACCGCGCTGCCGTCGTCATAGAGCGACTGGACGACGAGGCTGCCGAACAGGGCCGGGTTCGCGACGGTGAAGGTCTTGCGGAAGTAGATCGCGCTGTAACGGGTGGCGGCCGGCCCGATGTCAATGACGGTGCGCTCGGCCGCGTTGTTGGGCGGAGCCACGGAGTCGCCACCGCCGATTTCGGCGAGGCCGCTGAGCCAGAGCGAGTCATCGAAGGCGGACTGATACCAGAGGTTGCCGCCGAGGTCGTTCGGCGGCAGTGCGCCGAGGTTGTTGTATTTCCAGAGCGCGCCGTTGGTCACGATGACCACGGTGGGCGCGGCGGGATTGGTGCCGATGACGACGTGGGAGTTCTGGGTGATGCCGCCGCAGTTGTCGGTGGCGCGCACGGTGAAGGTGTTGCTGCCGGCCAGGAGGTTGTTCACGATGATCTGGCCGAAGTTGATGTTCGTCGCGTAGAGCAGGCTGCCGTTCACGAGGAACTCGACATTTGCAATGGTGCCGTCGGTGTCGGTGATGCCGAACTGGTTCGTGACGGGCGAGCCGACGGCGAAGACGAAGCCGGTGACGCCGTAGCTGTACACGTTCGTGTAGAGGATGACGGGGCTGGTGTTGGCCTGCACGGTGAAGCTCGAGTTCGTGACCGCCGTGGCCCCGGCGGAATTCTTGGCCGTGGCCGTGATGGTGTGCAGGCCGAGCCCGACGTTCGGGAAGGTGACGGAGAAGGGCGCGGTGCTGTCGTTCACCACCGCGCCGCCATCAATCTGGAAGGCGACGTTCGTGGTGGTGAAGCTGGCCGTGGCCGTGACGGTGACGTTGGTCGAGCCGGAGCAGCCGCCGGAGATGGTCGCGCCATTCGCCGGGCTGGTCACGGTCACGAAGTGCGTCGCCGGGCTGGTGGCGGTGGCCTGGAAGGTGACGTTGTCAATGGCGATGGCGCCGTCGGTGCCGGGGTCGTTGAAGTTGTTCCAGCGGATGTAGATGACGCCGCCGGGCGGCACGGGCGCGGGCGCGACCACGTTGCCGCCGAGACCGGCGACGCGGTTGGTGGCCTGATGGCCGTCGAGCGCGAAGCTGGCGGGCGTGTTCGCGATGTCCGGCGGGGATTGGAAGAGGAAGGCCGTGGGAATCCAGGACGCGCCGAGGTCGAAGCTGACGTAGTTGGTCAGGTACTCGATGTGGGTATTGGTGTTGTGCGTGCGCCAGAGTTCGGCGTCAAAGAAGATATTGAAGGCGTCAATGTTGGCCGCGCTGACGTTGTGGATGCGGGCCACAGTGTTGCGGTCGCCGCCGGTGGGGGAGGAGCCGAGCGCGCGGTTGCCGTCGCCGGTCAGGCCGTAGTTCAGGCCGTGAGCCGCCGCAGCGGGGCCGGCGCTGCCGTCGCCGACGCTGACAAATTGCGCCGTGCCGGCTGCGGCCGCGCCCACCCACCAGCCCTGCGGGGTGACGATGCCGGTCGCGCCCAGGCTGGCGTCGAAGTTTTCCGAGTGGGTGCCGCTGACGTAATCAATGAACTCGCCGCGAACCAAGACCGTGACCGAGGCCGAATCCGCATCCGGGTCCACGCCGTTCGAGGCCCGGGCGAAAATCGTGTAGGTGCCGTTCGGGAGATTGTTCAACGTGCCCGAGTAGGGGCTGGTGGTGTCGTTCACAAAGGGTACGCCATTCGTGAAGAAGGTCACGCCCGTGACCGGCGCGGAGCCGCCACTCGGAGTGGCGGAAGCGACCACTGTGGCGGGCGCGATGAGAATGCTGTTGGTCGGGGCCGTGAGCGTGACGGAAAGCGGCAGCGTGCCGCCGGCGATGACCATGTTATCAATGGTGTAGGAGCCGTCCGTGGCCGCCGAGTTGTCGTCCGCCCACAGGAGATACATGGTGGAGCTGGCCGCCCAGGAGCCGACGTTGATGGCCGCCGAGTGCGTGCCGGCGTTGGTGATGTCGGAGAGAGTCGGGATGAGCGTCCAGGAGCCGGGCAGGCCCGTGAGACTCCAATAGGCGTGGAACCCGACGATTTCTTCCACGGTCAGGTTAAAGAAAGCGAAGGTGTAGGAAACGTTCAGGGTGCTGATCGGTGCGCCGCTGTCGTTCTGCAACGTGGCCATCAGGAGGCCGGCCGCGTTGGTGACGTCCGTGGTCGGACGGGACTGGAGGTAGAGGCCCGCCGTGTTAAAGCGCATACCGCCCGAGAAGGCCGAGGGCGGCACGGTGCCGCTGGTCGGCAGCACCTTGAAGAAGTTGCTGGTGGCCGCCACGGTGTTCACACCCGTGTCCAGCGCGCCGCCCGTGGTGTAGGTCGCCGCTGCGCCGTTGAGCACCGCCGTGGCGAATTCCGTCACGATGGGGTTAGTCGGGAAAGCGAGGGTTCCACTGCCGCCGGGACCGACAGAGATGGCGGCCCGGGCAGTAGTTAGGCACGCCGCTGTCATTAGAGTTAAAAGTAGGAGCTTTTTCATTTGGGGTGTGACCTTGGCATACTCCGCTGCGGGTAGCAAGTTAGCACTTGGCCCCATAGGCATGACTCATTTTCAAGGCTTTGCCGCGCACTAATTTCTGCGCCAGTGCGGGTCGTTCGTCCGCCAGTCAGGAAAGCCCGCTGACCCTTTGCTGCGTGTTGCTCATTGCCTCGCGTCTGACCGGCGGATTTAATCCCGCCGTGCTCTTCCGCAAGATAGCTCTCGTGGGCGTCGGCCTGCTCGGCGGATCGCTGGCCCTGGCGATTCGTGCGCGCGGGCTGGCCGCCGTCGTGCAAGGCTACGTGCGGCGCGAAAGCTCCATCGCCGAATGCGCGCGCGCCGGACTCACGGATTTTGCCACCAATGATCTGCACGCCACCGTGCGCGACGCCGACCTCGTCCTCCTCTGCACACCGCTCGCGCAGATGCGCGGACTGACGGAGAAATTTCTCCCCGCTTTGAAGAAGGGCGCGCTCGTCAGTGACGTGGGCAGCGTGAAGGCCAGCGTGGTCGCGGATTTGGAAAAACTGGTCGCGGACGCGGGCGCGCACTTCGTCGGCGCGCATCCGATGGCCGGCGGCGAACAGCCGGGTGTCCAGGCCGCGCGCGTGGATTTGTTCAGCAACGCCGTATGCATCATCACGCCCACCGCCGCGACGAATGCCGCCGCGCTGCAACGCACCGAGGAATTCTGGCGCGCGCTCGGCTCACGTCTGCTGAAAATGACGCCGCTCCTCCACGACGAACTGGTCGCGCGCAGCAGCCACTTGCCGCACTCGCTCGCGGCGGCGCTCGCCAGCTACGTCCTGCAGCCCGCGCATCCGAAAGAGCAGCCGCAGCTCTGCGCCACCGGTTTCCGCGACACCACGCGCGTCGCTTCCGGCTCGCCCGAGATGTGGCGCGACATCGCGCTGGCGAACCGCGCCCCGCTCTCGCTGGCGCTCAGTGAACTGACGGAACAGTTGCAAACGCTCCAGCGCGCCGTCGCGGCGGGTGACGCGGCAGCGATTGAGAAATTCTTCACCACCGCCAAGCAGCGGCGCGACGGCTGGTGCGCGCAGGCGGCCTCGTTGGAGTGAGGCGACTGAACCAATTCCAAGCTCCAGGCCAATTTCAAGATTCACGAGTGAGCATGATTATTTTTAACGCAGAGGCGCAGAGGCGCAGAGAGGCAGAGAAG
>JANOAY010001016.1:0-3573 GCA_031411375.1 Pedosphaera sp.
AGCCGGCCCTCACTGGCAGGCAAGAATGCCTGCCGCCACGGCTTCGATACTGCGCGCCCGTATCAATTACAGTGTCAAGATGCGCCCGTTTTATTGACCGCTCCGTTTCACCCCTTGCCGCACCGATGCCGTTTCCCTAGCCTCACGCGCATGGCAAAAATCCTCGTCGTTGATGACGAGATCACAATGATTCAAATCACCTCGGAGCTGCTGCGCGCCGAGGGGCACGAGGTTTTTTCCGCCAGCAATCTCGAAACGGCGTGCGCGCTGCTCGAAACGCAACGGCCGGAATTGCTCATCACGGATTTGTATCTGGAGAAGGCGCGGCCCGTCGGCCTCACCTTGCTCGCGAAAGCCACCGCGCTCAATCCGCCGCCCGTCGTCATCGTCATCACCGGCTTCGCCACGGTCGAGACGGCAGTGGAGGCGATGCGGAAGGGCGCGTTCGACTATTTGCAGAAGCCTTTCAAGCTCGACGAGTTCAAACTCAGCATCCAGCGCGCGCTGAATTACAACCAGGCCATCTCCGAGAACGTTTATCTCCGCAAGCAGCTCAAGCACAAATTCCAGTTCGACCAGATCGTGGGCCTCGCGCCGAAGATGCAGGAGGTCTTCAAGATGGTGGAACGCGTTGCCGACACGGACAGCACGATCCTGATTCTCGGCGAGAGCGGCACGGGCAAGGAACTCGTGGCGCGCGCGCTGCACTTCAACAGCCGCCGCCAGTTCGCGCCGTTCATCCCGATCAATTGCGCCGCGCTGCCGGAGAATCTTCTGGAGTCGGAACTGTTCGGTCACTGCAAGGGCGCCTTCACCGGCGCGATCAATGACAAGAAGGGACTCTTCGAGGAGGCGGATGGCGGCACGCTTTTCCTCGACGAGATAGGCTCGATGCCGCCGCTGCTCCAGAGCCGTCTGCTGCGCGTGCTGCAAGACCGCGAAGTGCGCCGGGTGGGTGAGAACACCCCGATTCATGTGAACGTCCGTGTGCTCGCCGCGACCAATGAGCCGCTGGAGAAGAAGATCAAGGCCGGCACTTTCCGCGAAGATTTGTATTACCGGCTGAACGTCATCCCCATTCAGATGCCGCCGTTGCGCGAGCGCCGCGATGACGTGCCGTTGCTTGTCGCGCGCTTTCTGCGCGACCGTGTCCACGCGCGCACGGGCTTGGCATTTCACGTCACGCGTCAGGCAATGGCGGCGCTCACCGTCTATGACTGGCCGGGGAACGTACGCGAATTGGAGAACGCCATCGAACGCTCGTGTGCTCTCTCGGATACGGAAGTGATTAAAGTAGACAGCCTGCCGCCGAACGTCGTGGCCGCCGGACTCGCGCAGCCGAAAGATCTGAACATCACCGACACCAAGTTTTTTGATCTGCCCGAGCAGGAGCCGTCCGCCACGAACGGCAAGACCGCCGCCGCGAATCCCGCCGCGCCGCTGGTCAATCTCAAGTTCTTCATGCGCGATCAGGAACTGGCCTACATCAACCGCGCGCTGGCGCAGGCCGGCGGCGACAAGGAAAAGGCGGCGCAGGTGCTGGGCGTCAGTCTCGCCACACTGTATCGGCGGCTCGCCGAGGAGTAGCGGACGCGGTGAGCATTTGCGGGACGTAACGCCGGCTTTCCAGCCGGCCGGTTGCGAGACTTTCCAACCTCGTGTTCAACGAACTGGCCGGACACGCGCAATGAAAGGCGACGCTCCCGGGCGCCGCCGTTTTTCGACCCGGGAGGAACACGAGGCCAGAAAGCCTCGCAACCTGCCGACACGAATGTCGGCGTTACCGAGCGGCAAGCCTTCTTGTCTCCCAGCTCCGCCGTCCGCTACCCTCCACTCCGTGTCCGACATCGTGCTCACCACGCTCAACGCCAAGTACATTCACGCCGCGTTCGGCTTGCGTTACCTGATGGCGAACCTTGGCGACCTGCGCGAGCGCGCGTGCCTCGTCGAGTTCGACATCAACCAGCGCCCGCTCGACATCGCGGAAGTGTTGCTGGCGCGCACGCCGCGCATCCTCGGCTTCGGGGTTTACATCTGGAACGTGGTCGAGACGCTGGAGGTCGTGTCGGCCATCCGGCGCGTTTCGCCAGGGACGATGATCATCCTCGGCGGACCGGAGGTTAGCTACGAATGGGAGACTCAGCCCATCGTGGAACTTGCGGATTACGTCATCACGGGCGAGGCGGATTTGAAATTCGCCGAGGTCTGCGCGCAACTACTGCGCGGCGAAAAGCCCGCGACGAAAATCATCCCCGCCGAACTGCCCGACGTGGCGAAACTCGCACTGCCCTACGATCTCTACAACGATGACGACATCGCGCACCGCGTGATCTACGTCGAGGCGTCGCGCGGGTGCCCGTTCACCTGCGAGTTCTGCCTGTCGTCGCTCGACATTCCCGTGCGCCAGTTCCCACTGGAGAAGATGCTGGCGGAACTGGAGCGGCTCCTCGCGCGCGGCGTGAAGCAGTTCAAGTTCGTGGACCGGACGTTCAACCTGAACCTGATGGTGAGCCGTGCGCTGCTGGAGTTTTTCCTGAAGCGTTATCAGCCCGGACTGTTCTTCCACTTCGAGATGGTGCCGGATCGGTTGCCGGAGGCGCTGCGGGAAGTGATTGCGAAATTCCCGCCCGGTGCGCTCCAGTTCGAGGTCGGCATCCAGACGTTCAACGAGCAGACCGGAGAACTCATCAAGCGCCGGCAGAACTACGCGCGGATGGAGGACAACTTCCGCTATCTGCGCGCGGAGACGGGCGTTCACATCCACGCGGACTTGATCGTGGGGCTGCCCGGTGAATCAGTGGAGAGTTTCGGCACGGGCTTCGACCGGCTCGTGGCGCTGCGTCCGCAGGAGATTCAGGTGGGCATCCTCAAACGCCTGCGCGGGACGCCCATCGCACGCCACGACGACGCGTGGGAAATGAAATACGGCGCGCAACCGCCCTACGAGATTTTGCAGAACAAGCTGATCCCGTTCGCCGAGATGCAGCGGATGCGCCGCTTCGCGAAGTACTGGGAACTGGTGGGCAACAGCGGGAACTTCGTCGAGAGCGTAGGGCTGCTGTGGAGTGGAGCGCCGAGCATTGCTCGGCCCGATGAAAACCCCGCGCCTCCGAGCCGACCAATGCTCGGCGCTCCTTTCGCCTCCTTCCTCGCCTTCAGCGACTGGCTCTTCGCGCGCGTGCGCCGCACGGACACCATCGCGCTGCTGCGCCTGATGGAACTGCTCTTCGAGTTCCTTACGCGCGAGCGCGGACTGGACGCGCCTC
Source organism: Pedosphaera sp. (assembly GCA_031411375.1). Classification (GTDB taxonomy): domain Bacteria; phylum Verrucomicrobiota; class Verrucomicrobiia; order Limisphaerales; family SIBH01; genus JANNGC01. The sequence continues at coordinate 3,267 of JANOAY010001016.1, forward strand.
TCACTGCACAAACCTTGTGGCGCGACTACCAGCGCGGCGGGCGGCGCGAGAGGCCGGGCTTTCTCGCGGAGTATTTGCCGGCGGAAGAACGCACGTCATCCAACCGCGCCCGCACTGGCCCGAAACGCCAGTCGCGCCATGTGGCCGCCTGAAAGCCGCTAAAGCGACCGCACTCCAATCGCTGGCGCGCAGCATTACACGCCTCTTCACTCGCGAAGCGTTTGGAGTGCGGTCGCTTTAGCGCCGCTTTTCCCACCGTCCTCGATCAACAACGGAGCGCGGACTTTCCAGTCCGCAGCAAGCCCCG
>JANOAY010001017.1:0-1800 GCA_031411375.1 Pedosphaera sp.
CGCGCAAGCGGGACGGACCGGTTCCGGGTATGGGCTGCTCAGACAAATGATTCTCTCCGTCCGCAAGGACGCAGACAGAAATCGGCTTACAGCCCTCTCAAAATCACTTCCCCTGGAGCGCGGACCGCCGAGTCCGCGCGGCTCTGAATTCAACCACGGAAAACACTGAAGACACGGAAAGGAAAACAGGGCTGAAATAAACCGTCGGACAATTCCGTGTTTTCTGTGTCTTCCGTGGTTCACTCCCCAACCCTCCTCCGAGGCGTGCCGCTGTTGCGCGCGGCCGGAAGATTCATCCAGTTGGTCGTGGCGAATTGCTGCGTGAGAAACTGGCCGCGCTGTTCCAAGCGGCGGCGCAGCGCGGCCACCTGGCGCTCGTAAGCCGGCTTGGCCGCCACTCCCTCATCCGCCACGATGGGGCGCAACGGAGCCGCCAGTTCATCCACACGCCGCACGAGCGTCGCCGTGCTCCAAGTGTTCGTGAACAGCCGCGCGAGCTGCTGCTGATAAAGCGCCCGGCCTTCGCGCGTCTCGACAAACGCTCGCGCCACCATCCCTTCCCAACGCGGCGGCATCAGCGCGAAGGTCGCCCGCGCGAACGTCTGGTCCATGCCGTGCGGCATGAAGTGGAGGCGGTCGGAAACGGGATCGTGGTAGATGCGGTAATTGTTTTTGTAGAACGCGTAGCCGTCCCAGTTCGCCGTCAGCGTCTGCATGGCGAGGTATTTCGAGAAGTTGTTCGTTTCGAGCAGGTGCGCGAGTTGCGCCCAGCGTTCTTTCAAGTTCGTGGTCTCGGCGGCGGCGGCGAGGCGGCGCAGGTCTTTCCAGTGGTCCGGCTTCTTGCCCTGCAAGCGTTCCAGCGGGTCATCAATGTCCAAACGAAAACCGCTGTCGTAGAGATTGCCGCGCGTGTCCGCAAAGTAGCGTTCGAGAAACTCCGGCGTGAAACCCTCGATGGCGACATACACGCCGAGGTCGCGCCCGTTCAAACGCGGACGCGCGTGAACCACGCGAGCCACCGGCAGCCCGGCGGCGGCGAACATGTCCGCACTCAGGGACTCGCAGAGAAACGTGGGGTCTTCCTTGCCGTTGTTGAGATGAATCTTCCGCAGGCCGTGGAAGCGCTGCGCCTTGTCGAACTTGCTGAAGTTCAGCGTCAGCGACGGCTGGCCGTCCACCGGGCGGAACGTGGCCACGCCTTTGATGTGGACGCCCACGTTCGTATAGCTGCGCCCGCCCGTGCGGACGATGGCGCGCACGTACTCGCGCGGCTCCGCGCGCAAGGACTGGAGGCCTTCCGCACTGATTTGAATTTCAAAACCGTGCGGCGCGGCGTTGGTGAAAAAGGATTCGCCCGGCACGCCCGCCGTCCGAGGAACGGGCAACGACTGGGCCAGACACAAACCGGGCAGCAGCAGGAGCAAGAGGCGCGCGATCATTGGGTGCGATGATTTCGTTCTGCCAGAGTGTGACGAGAGAACGGCGGTGCGGCAAGCGACGTAACGCCGGCTTTCCAGCCGGCAGGTTGCGAGACTTTCCAGTCTCGTGTTGCTGTTTGCCTTTCACCTCCGCGTTTCGCCGCTTGGAACGGGAGGCTCGAAAGCATCCCAACCTGCCGACAGGAATGTCGGCGTTACGGCGTCTTTCGCGGTTGAGAAAACTCAAAATGCACCGCAGCCCAGGCTTGCCCACGCTTGCCATCGAATGACCCCGTTTGTTTAATCGCCTCCGTGGCACAACAACAAACTCTGCGGCGCAGCGTCAGTTTCAGCGGCATCGGATTGCACAGCGGCAACCGCG
>JANOAY010001018.1:0-2579 GCA_031411375.1 Pedosphaera sp.
TTTCCTGCGGCAACGGGGTCATTTTCCAGCGGCCCTTTTCGTCCTGAAATCCGGGCTTGGTGAACGTCTCAAAATTCTGCACCAGCCCGCGCACCGCCGGGACCGCTTTGTTTCGCTCCCAGCGCAAACCCCAGGTGGAAAACTTCACCTTATACCAGCCGCTCGAAGGCGGGTTGAAACGGTCAATCTGAATCCCCTCCGGCTGATGCGCCCCGATGACGCCCGTGAACACCGCGACGGAATCCGCCTCCCCGCCGAAATGCGCCGCGCGGTAGCAGTTCCCATAATCATCGCGCGGATTGCCCGCGATACTCGTGGAAAGGCCGGGGGCCACATCGAGCCCCTTGAGCGGAGCCGCGCAGTGGACGGCGATGGAACTTAGTACCGTGCCCTGTTTCACCGCCGGTTCGCGCCACGTCTTCGACTCCGGTTTCGTCGGCGTCGTCACAAGCGCCTTCCGCAAAGCGCGGTCGGCAGATTGCAGATACTTCGTCATCTGGACGTGCGAGATGTCGAGCGCGCCCGCGACTTTATCGAAGCCAAACTGCTGCCCATCTTCCGGCAGCGACTCCTGCACGCGCAACAACGGCAGCCCGAGCAAATCGCGCAGCGTGTTTTCATACTCCACGCGGTTCATGCGCCGCACCGTCGTCCGACCGCCGCCCGCCGTGAGAGCGCGGCCCTCGGCGGCGGTCAGTTGTTTCGTCAGCGTGCGGAGAAACGCCGTGGTTTCGCCTTTCGGCGGACGCGCCTTTTTCTTCGGCGGCATCTCGCCGGACTCGATCCTGTCCAACACCTGCACCCATTTGGCTAAACGATCCGGGTTCGCGACGTCCGTCGGGAGCGCCGTGAGATCAAGGTTGCCCTTCTTGTTATCTGCATCATGGCAATCGGCGCAGTGCTGCTTGATGAAGACAGTCATTCCCCTGTCGGCCGCGCGGAGCGGAGCTTGGAAGATGGGCGCAAAAAAAAGGGCCACGCCGGCCAGTTGCAGGAAAGTGTTTCGCATCTGTGATTTCATCATGACTCGTCAGCTCCGCATTCTCAGCGACGGAGGGCCAGTCAAGGACTGTGGCCCGTGGTCACAAATTCAAATGCCGCGTGTGATGCAGGCCACCACCTTCGCCATGCCGCAACTCACCAGGCAAGCCCAGCCGCACCGGGTTTTTCGACGAGGCGGCGCTGGCGGCACCGGCTTGCTTGAGGAATTGGCGGCGAGTGTGCATGGAGTTCATGGTTGGACTATTGCGAAGCGAACAGCAGTTGTGCGCTAGAAATCCCAACGCTGCGATTTGCCTTGGGCGGGCTTGAGTTCAATCCAATCAAGTTGCACCGCGTCTTTCTCAGCAGGCAGGTAGAGTCGCAAAATGCCGAGCGTGCCGACGGCGGGAAGCTCCACGGTCAATTCACGCCATTCGCCGCCCGCCAGTTGAAACGCCACGGACTTCGCCTTGTCCGTCGCCTGCGGGTTTGGGAGCCATTCGACTTTGCCCGCGCCACCGGTCGCGGAGCGCGCGCGGAATCTCACCACGGTGGGTCCGCCAATCTTTCCGGCACCGAGTCCGAGGAAGGGCGCGGTGCTTTTGCCAGTGACCGTGAGCACGCCGTCCTTCACCACTGCGTCGCACGCGCGCGCCCTCCAGCCATCGAGCGGATCAGCGGACGCAGCAGTCTTGGCCGCGGGCGCATCGTCGGTCGTGGCGGCGGGATTGTAGGCTGGGTTCGGCTTCGGGACGACCGCCTTGGTGTCGGTGAGAAATTTCTCGATGAGCGCATCAAGCTGTTTCACGCGGGCCGGCTGTTGCGCGGCGAGGTTGTTCGTTTCGCCGAGGTCGCTCTTGAGATTGTAGAGCTGATAGGCGTGCGCGCCCTTGTCGCCTTCGTGAAAGAGGCGGATGAGTTTCCAGTCGCCGGAATGCACAGCCACGGCGGGCGGGAGATGGTCGGGAACTTTCGGGCTGTGCGGGAAGTAAGTGAAGATGGCTTCGCGTGCGAGCGGTTGTCCGCGCAGCACGCCGGCGATGCTCGTGCCGTCGAACACCTGGCCGGGTTGCGCCTTCAGGCCGAGCAGTTCGTGAAAGGTCGGATAAAAATCCGTGCTCTGGATGATGGCGTCACTGCGACTGCCGGGCTTGGTGAGTTGCGGCCAGTTCACGATGCACGGCACGCGCACGCCGCCTTCATAGACCGTCGCCTTGCCGCCTCGGAGCGGCGCGTTGCTCGTGGGCACGGTGCCATCGACGGTGCTGTACATGTTCCCGCCATTGTCGGAGAAGAAGACCACCGCCGTGCGCTCGGCGATACCCAGACGGTCGAGCGCGTCGAGCAACTTGCCCACGCTGTCATCCATCGACTCGACCATCGCCGCGTAGGTTGGGCTGCGCTGCGGGTCGTTCGGGTTCACGCGCGCGCGATGCTTCTCGATGAGCGCCTTCTTCGCATCGAAGGGCGCGTGGACGGAGAACTGCCAGTAGTTGAGAAAGAACGGACCGTCCTTGTGCTTCTCCATCCAGGCCACCGCTTCATCGCTCATGCGATCCTCGATGTGTTCCGCCGGCGTGCGCTCCTTGAAGTCCTTG
>JANOAY010001019.1:0-4122 GCA_031411375.1 Pedosphaera sp.
AACTGAACGAACCTCGAACGACCTCTTCGTTATGAACAATTTCTTCCAACTGGTAAGTGAGAGAGTGGGTCAGTGGGTGAGTGGGATTCTTGCCCGCGTGCATCCTCTCACTCACCCACTTACTCACTCAGCCACTCACCACTTCGCTCTCGCCGTCTCCTGCCTGCTCATCGGCGCCTCCGCCCACGCCCGCATCAACGTCGTCACGCTGCCCGACCGCGACACGGTGCAGCTCACCATCTACAACTCCGCCGACCTCACGCTCGTGAAGGAAACGCGGCATCTCACGTTCAAGAAGGGGATCAACAAGCTGGAGTTCTCGTGGGCCAACACGCTGATTGATCCGACCTCGGTGGAGTTTCGTCCGCTCACGCATGTCAGCGAAGTGGAGCTGATGGACGTGAGCTTCCCGCCGCGCGTGGCGAATACGTTGGAGTGGCGGATCAATTCGGAGTTCGCGGGCGAAGTTGTGGTGGAGATTCGTTACTTCACGAGCGGCATCTCGTGGAGCGCGGATTACGTGTGCGAGGCGAACAAGAACGAGACGACGATGGATTTCTCCGGTGCCGTGCGCGTCACGAACAACAGCGGCGAAGATTACGAGAACGCGCAGGTGCGGCTCGTGGTGGGCGTCATTCGCCTCGTGCAGGAAATTGCCGACCTCGCGCGTGCAGGCAAGCCCGGGATGCCGACGACGTTGGCGCTCGCGGACGCCGTCGCCGCACCCGCCGCGCCAGCGAAGCGGATGCTCGCCTTCGGCGCGATGATGGAGGCGGACAAGGCCGTGCGCATGGCCCCGAAGGAAATTCAGAAGGAAGGTCTCTCCGAGTATTTCATGTACACCGTCGAGGGCCGCGACACGATTCCCACAGGCTGGGCGAAACGCCTGCCGTCCTTCAAGACGGACGCGGTGCCGCTGGTCAGTTACTACAAGTTCGAGACCGAACGCTTCGGCGAGCAGGTCATGCGCTACTACCAGTTCACTAATTCCACCGCGAACAAGCTGGGCAAGGAACCGCTGCCGGACGGCGCGGTGCAGGCGTTCCGTTTCACCACGGACGACCGGCTCTACGCCTTCGTCGGGCGCACGGCGGTGAAATACATTCCGATCAACGAGTTCGTAGAACTGGAACTCGGCAACGATCTCGAAGTCGCGGTGAAGCCCGTGCTGATGGACTGGCAGAAGACCGACGTGCAGTTTGGCAACACCGGCGACGTGAGCGGCTGGACGGTGAAAGAGACGTGGGAGATCGAGGTGCAGAACTCGAAGGACATCCCGGTGGTCGTGGACATCCGCCGCAATTTCCGTGGCGACTGGACGCTGACGAGCGCGGCGAAATACGAGAACGTGGACAAGTCGAAGGTGAAGTTTCTCGTGCCGCTCGCGGCGCGCGGGAAGCAGAAGTTCACTTACGAAGTGGTCACGCGGAACGGGACGAACGTGCAGCGGTAGCGGAGCGCGGCCTTTCCAGCCCGCAGCCATGTTCCATGACAGGCGTTTCACTTCTGAAACCACGCCTCCCGGCCGGCGCACATTTTTGCGGGCTGGAAAGCCCGCGCTCCTGCACGCAACACTGACAGCAGCATCACTTCCAATTTGTGCGCCGGGACTCGCCCACGCCGCCGTCAGTTTCCATCTCCACGCTTTACCGAAAGCGATCTTCCCTTGCACACTCGCGCCCATGCTTCCGCTGGAGTCGTGCAAATTATTCAGTGCGCTCGCGCCCGAGGATCTCGCGGCGCTCAAGGGCGTGGTGCGTGAGCAGGCGTTCGCGGGCGGCACGGAAATTTTCAAAGAAGGCGACGCCGGCGACGCGCTCTATGCGGTGAAGGACGGCAGCGTGCTCATCACCGCCGTCATGGGCAAAGGCGAGCGCCAGACGCTCTCACGCGTGCCGCCCGGCGAAGTCTTTGGCGAACTCGCCATCATTGACAACCAGCCGCGCTCCGCCACCGCGCTCGCTGAAGTGGAGACGACGCTTTACGTGGTGCCGCGTGACGCGATGATCGAACTGCTCACCAATTCGCCGCAGTTCTCCTTCAGCATGATGCGCGAGATCACGAACCGCTTGCGCGAGTTCAACCGCCAATACATCCGCCAGGTCTTGCAGGCGGAACGCATGGCGCTCGTGGGCCGGTTCGCCAGTTCCATCGTTCACGATCTCAAGAATCCGCTGACCATCATTGGCATCGCGGCGGACATGGCATGCGGGCCGGACATGCCGGTCACTGCGCGGCAGATCGCGCAGAAACGCATCCAGAAACAAGTCGAGCGCATCAGCAACATGGTCTCGGATATTTTGGAGTTCACGCGCGGCGGCGGCGCGGTTGCGCCCACGACCACGGTGCTCGAGTACGCGGAATTCGCCCGGCCCGTCATCGAGGAAATCAGCCGCGAGATTTCGCCGAAAGGCGTGGCCGTGGAACTGATGACCTCCGTGCCGCTCGCGAAGGTGCCGGTCAACCCGCGCCGCCTGAGCCGCGTGTTCTACAACCTGATGTTCAACGCGGTGGATGAAATGCCCGAGGGCGGCAAAATCAAAATGCACTTCCGCGTCGAGGGCGCGGAACTGATCACCGAGTTCGAGGACACGGGCGGCGGCATCGCGCCGGAGATGTTGAACAAGCTCTTCGAGGCGTTCGAGACCTTCGGCAAGGCGCGCGGCACCGGCCTCGGTCTGAGCATCGCGAAGCGGATTGTGGAGGAGCATCGCGGGCGCATCTACGCGCGGAACGTGCCGGGCGGCGGCGCGCTGTTCGGGTTCACGCTGCCGCTGGCGGGGGCGGTGTGATGTGGACTGGTTGCAGGTTGTCTGCGCACCTCGAACCTTCAACCTGCAACTTTCAACCTTCAACTTGTAACCCGACTTGAACCGCATCCGCCTTCTCCCCGAACACGTCGCGAACCAGATCGCTGCCGGCGAAGTCGTGGAGCGTCCCGCCAGCGTGGTGAAGGAACTTGTCGAGAACTCGCTCGACGCCGAAGCGCGGCGCATCACCGTGGAGATTCAATCGGGCGGACGTTCGCTCATCCGCATCACCGACGACGGCTTCGGCATGAGCCGTGACGACGCGCTCCTCTGCCTCGAACGCCACGCCACCAGCAAGATTCAGCGCGCGGAAGATCTGCACGGCATCAGCACGATGGGTTTTCGCGGCGAGGCGCTGCCGAGCATCGCCAGCGTGAGCCGTTTCAGCCTCACCACGCGCGAGCGCGACAGCGACTCGCCCGAAGGCACGCAGGTCATCATCAACGGCGGAAAAATCGTGGAGGTGAAAACGGCGGGCGGCGCGAGCGGCACGAGCATCGAGGCGCGCTCCCTGTTCTTCAATCTGCCCGCGCGCCGGAAATTTCTGCGCGCCGAGGAGACAGAGTCAGCGCACATCCAGCACTACATTTCTCTCGCCGCGCTGGCGCATCCCGAGGTGGCGTTCACGTTCGTGAAAGACGGGCGCACGGTCTGGCAGTTGTCCGCGATCAAGAACGACGACGCGCCCGTCGACGCGTTGCGCGAGCGGATGCGGCAGTTGTCCGGCACGCTGCCGTCACTCATCGAACTCAAAGCCAGCCAGCAACTGCCCGAACGATTCACCAACGACGCGACTGACCAACTCGAAACTTCCAACGCGAAACTGTCCGTTCGCCTGTGGGGTTTAATCGGCGCGCCCGGCGTGGCGCGCTCGACGCGTGAGGATCAGCATCTCTTCGTGAACCGCCGTCCCGTCGAGAATCGCGGCCTCAACCACGCGCTCATCGAGGGCTATCACACCGCGCTGATGAAAGGCCGCTTCCCCGTCTGCTGCCTGTTCCTCGAAATCAATCCGGCGGCGGTGGATGTGAACATTCATCCCGCGAAACGCGAGGTGAAATTCCGCGATGAGCGTGCGGTGCGCGGGTTCGTCACGCGCGCGGTGCGGGATGCGTTGCTCGGCTACCACAGCGCGAGCGCGCCGCGTCCAGTCGCGCCTGCGCTGCCTCCTGTCGAGTGGTTGTCCACGAAACATCCCGCGCTCGGCGTGGATCAAGATGTCGTGTCGCGCGAGCCGGCGTTGCCGGGATTCCCCGCCGCCGCGCCAGACCTTGGAGCGCCGGATTAACACAAGGCGCGGGGGGGAAAAAAC
>JANOAY010001020.1:0-1928 GCA_031411375.1 Pedosphaera sp.
CCCACGGGCGTGAGGCGATCCACGTTCAGCGCGTTCTGGTGAATGTTCCCGAGGAAGACGAGGCCGCGCCATTCCGCCGGCCATTGGTCGCCCTGATAAATGGCGATGCCCGCGTGCGCCGCGCGGTAGTGACGGAAATCCACAATCGCCGGCAGCCCCTTGCTCGGCAGATCCTGCACGTAGCCGTAAGGATTCGGCCAGGTGCCGCCCTGACGGTTGTAGAGTCCGCCCGGCGCCATGTGGAAGAGATGTTGAATCACGCACGCGCTCACGAAGGCGTCGCCGCGCTCGTTCCAGTCCACGCCCCACGGATTGCTCGTGCCGTCGGCAAATACTTCAAACTTCTTCGTCACCGGATGAAAGCGCGCGAGCGCCGCGTCCATCTGCACGCCGAAGCCGTCGGGGTCGTGGCCCGTGGGATCAGCACCGGCGGGCGGCTTGACCTTCGAGTGCGTGAAGACGCCGTGCGTCATGTAGAGCCAGCCGTCCGGCCCCCACGCGAAACCGTTCAGCAGCTCGTGGCGATCCTCCATGCCGAAACCGGTTTTCAGAATCGTGGTCTTGTCCGCGTTGTCGTCGCCATTCGTGTCTTCGAGGAAATACAGATTCGGAGCCGCGCCGAGATACACGCCGCCGTTACCCAGCGCGATGCCGGTGGCGAGTGAGAAACCATCGGCAAAGACCGTCACCTTGTCCGCCACGCCGTCCGCGTCGGTGTCTTCGAGAATCTTGATGCGGTCGCGGCCCTTCGCGCCTTTCGGAGCGCCCTTGGGATATTCATAAAGTTCCACCACCCACAAACGCCCGCGCTCGTCCCACGTCATGGCCACGGGATTCACGACCATCGGCTCGGCGGCGAAGAGACGCACCTCGAAGCCGGGCGGCACCTGGATGAGCTTGCGCGTCTCCTCGGGCGCGAGCGCGGGCGTGCTGGCGGCTTTTCGCACCGAATCGTTGAGTAGCATGTTGCCGGGCGGCTGGTTGGTGTAGATGGGAAAATCGAAGCCCGTGCGCGGCGGCTGATAATCCCCCGCCGCGCCAAACGACACGACGGCAACGGAAAGCAACGCAGCGGCGGCGCACAAAGATTTCATAGGCTTGAGTGGACGTGTGGTATCCGAGCGCGCTTCACGCGGCAAACAAGATTTGCTCTTCGTCGCGGCGTCATTTCCTCAGTGCAAATCTCCGTCCGGCCCACTAAAACTCCGCCATGCCCTTGAAGACAAAATCAGCCGCCTCCGCCTTTTCCACCTCCCATGCGCTTTCACGCCGACGATTCTCCAAACTGCTCGCCACTTCCGCGCTCGGCACGATGGTGGCCCCGGCGTTTCTGCGCGGACAAAACCTGAACGGCAAATTGAACGTCGCCATCATCGGCACGGGCGGACGCGGCGGCAGCAACATGGGTGACGTGGGCCGCACGGAAAACATCGTGGCCGTGTGCGACGTGGCGGAGACGGCGCTGGATTCCGCACAAAAAAAATTCCCGCAGGCGAAACGCTTTACGGACTTTCGCAAGCTCTATGAGATCGAGAAAGAGTTCGACGCCGTGGTGGTCAGCACCTGCGAGCACACGCACGCGTTCGCGACGCTGCCGGCGCTCCAACTCCGCAAGCATGTTTATTGCGAGAAGCCGCTGACCTACAACATCTGGGAAGCGCGCGTGATCCGGGAGGCGGCGGCCAAGGCCAAAGTCGCCACGCAAATGGGTACGCAGATTCATGCGGGAGACAATTATCGGCGCGTGGTCGAACTGGTGCAGAGCAGCGCCATCGGCCCGGTGCGGGAAGTGCATGTATGGGTCGGACGCGCGTGGGGTCGTCAATCGGCGGAAGCCGCCGCAAAAAACCACGACATTGTCAATGTGCTCGAACGTCCCACGGAAACGTCGCCGGTGCCGAAGGGGCTGGACTGGGATTTGTGGCTGG
>JANOAY010001021.1:0-2582 GCA_031411375.1 Pedosphaera sp.
ACACCGCCATCGCCATCGCGCCCGACCCGAACCGCATGGCCATTGCGTTCAAGATGGCGGTCGAAGCCGGGCGCGCGGCTTATGAAATGGGATTGGGCGAAGCGTGGGACACGGCGCACGCGACCAGTCCGTTGACGGCTTTTCTGGAATGAGTTTCGCGATTTGGAATTTCAACGCATGACCACTCTCACTCCCGCACGCGTCCGCCAAATTCTCACCGCCGCCACCAAGACGCGCATCCTCGTGGTGGGCGATGTGATGCTCGACCAGTTCATCTGGGGCAGCGTGTCGCGCATTTCGCCGGAGGCACCGGTGCCGGTGGTGGATTACTCGCACGAGAGTTCGATGCCCGGCGGCGCGGCGAACGTGGCGCGCAATCTCTCCGCGTTGCAGGCGGGCGCGGAACTGTTCAGCGTGGTTGGTCGCGATGTGGCGGGGACGCAGTTGCACAGTTTGTTGAAGGAGCAGCGCGTGGGTTGCGGCGGATTGGTTGAGTCGAGCACGCGGCCCACCAGCATCAAGACGCGCATCGTGGCGCATCAGCAGCAGGTCGTGCGCGTGGACCGTGAGTCGAAGCAGGCCATCAGCGCGGCGGAAGTGCAGGCCATGCTGCGCGTGTTGAAGAAGAAAATCGCCAGCGCGGACGCGGTGGTGGTCGGCGATTACGGCAAGGGCGTGGTCACGCAGCCGCTGCTCGAAGCTGTGAAGGCGCTGTGCCACGAGCGCGGCGTGTGGTTGAGCATGGACCCGAAGCCGGTGCATCACCTAAATCTCGCCGCGCTCTCACTCATCACGCCGAACCGCAAGGAGGCGTTTGAACTCGCGGCCATCAAGGACGAAACACGGAACGCCAATCCGCTCGAAGATAAGAACCTGATGCAAGTGGCCGAACGGTTGTTGAACGAATTGCGTCCGGCCTTGCTGCTCATCACGCTGGGTGATCTTGGCATGTTGCTCTGCCAGCGCGGCGCGAAGCCGTTCCACATTCCTACCGTGGCGCAGGAAGTGTTCGACGTGTCCGGCGCGGGCGACACGGTCATCGCGTCGTTCACGCTGGCGGTGGCGGCGGGTGCGTCGCCAATTGAGGCGGCGATTATTTCCAATCACGCCGCTGGTGTGGTGGTGGGCAAGGTCGGCACGGCCACGGTCACGCCGGAGGAATTGCTGCAAAGTTTTAGCCACGGATGAAACACGGATTGAACACGGATTTTTTCCGTGTTTCATCCGTGTTCAATCCGTGGCCAAAAGAATGAATTCAAAAATCACTGCGGCCGACATCCGCGCCATGAAAGGCCGCGAGAAGATCGCTGCGCTCACGGCCTACGATTATCCGATGGCGCGGCTGCTCGACGAATGCGGCGTGCCGTTCCTGCTCGTTGGCGATTCGCTCGGCATGGTCGTGCTCGGCTACCCAGACACCACCCATGTCACGATGGCGGAGATGGAGCATCACGTCCGTGCCGCCGCGCGCGCGAAGCCCAACGCGCTGCTCGTCGGAGATTTGCCCTATCGCAGTTACGACACGCCGGAGCAGGCCGTGGAAAATTCACGCCGCTTCATCGCCGCCGGCGCGGACGCGGTGAAGGCCGAGGGCGGACGCGACATCCTGCCGCAAGTGCGCGCGATCATCGCGGCGGGCATTCCGTTCGTCGGGCATCTCGGCATGTTGCCGCAGCACATCGTGGAAGAGGGCGGCAAGTATCGCATCAAAGGCCGCGACGACGCGGGCCACGCGAGTTTGATCGAGGACGCGGCGTCTTTGGCGGAGGCCGGAGTATTCGCCGTGGTGCTGGAACTGGTCACACCGCCCGTGGCGAAGGAAATCACCGAGCGTTTCCCGTTCGCCACGCTGGGCATCGGCTCCGGGTCGGATTGCGACGGGCAGATTCTGGTGACGCACGATTTGTTCGGCACCTTCCCGTGGTTCACGCCCAAGTTTGTGAAGAAGCAGTTGAACGCGGCGGAACAGATGCGGGCGATGGTGCAGGAGTGGCGCGCGGGGTTCTGAGGCGGAGTTGCGGACCGCCGAGTCCGCAGTCGATAGGTTTGGGCAAGGATAGCGCGAAGGTTGTTTTCGTCCGGCGGACATGGCTGTCCGCCGCTCCTGCCGCCCCTTTCCGCCCTCAAACTCCTTCTTGCTTAAAAAACGCTCCTCCGTAAATTCAGCGGCTCTTGTTCAGGAAAATATGTTAAACGATCACTTTTTTGCACTGCTGGCCCTGTCTCCGCCCGCTGCGCCCGGCACGCAGGCCAACCCGCAGGGCGAGATGATGAAGCTCGTCGGCATGGTCGCGATCATGGGCTTGATGATGTATTTCATCGTCATCCGCCCCCAGCGCACCCGCCAGAAGGCGCTGAACAACCTGATGAGCAACCTCAAAGCCGGCGACAAAGTCCTGACCGGCAGCGGCATCGTCGGCGTCGTCATGGGCGTGAAGGACAAGACCGTGTCCATCCGCTCCGGCGACTCAAAGCTCGAAATTCTCAAGTCCACCATCTCCGAAATCACCGAAAAAGCCGGCGCCGACGCCGCGCAAAACTAAGTTCCCGCCATGAATCGCAGTCACCTTTGGAAGTTGCTG
>JANOAY010001022.1:0-3658 GCA_031411375.1 Pedosphaera sp.
AAATTCTAACGCGGCCCGCCGTCCGTGGCTTGCTGCGGACAGGAATGTCCGCGCGCCGGGGAAAAGCCGGACATTCATGGACAGCCCCGCCGCCTCCCTTATCCTGCCGCCGCCCGTGACAACACGTTTTGCACTCAAATGAAATCATCCTACGAACTCGCGATGGAGCGCCTGAACAAACAGGGGCCGACCGCCAAGCTCACCGCCGCGCAAAAGACCGAACTCGCCGACCTCGACGCCCGTTACGCCGCGAAGATTGCCGAGCGGGAAATTTTTCTGAAAGGCGAACTCGCCAAGGCCGTCGAGAAGGGCGACGGCGCGGAGTATCAGCAGATTGAGAAGCAGCTCGTGAGCGAACGGAAGAAGTTCCAGGCCGAGCTGGAGGAAAAAAAGGACGCGGTGCGCAGCGCGGGACGCTGACCCGTCCCCGCGTTTGGTTCAGAGTCCGATTGGAAGAGGCGGGCGCAGAAGCGGGTCAGGCTTCCAGCCTGACGGTTCGCGGGGCGTCCGCGCCCCGTGTTTATGACCAAGCCGCATGGTTTGGGACCGGCGGCAGGATGCCGCCAGAACCGTCAGGCTGGAAGCCTGACCCACGGCGTTCCTGCCGTCACCGCACCTTGATGATCCACACCACGTCATAATACGGCGGGAACGGCGTCGCCCCGGGACTGAAGTCCGTCGTCACCGCGGCGAAGGTTGCGCCCACGCCCGCGTTGTCCGCCGAGGCCGTGCCGAAATAATCAATCCCGCCCAGGCCGCCGCTGATCATCTGGCCGCGCAGGAAGCGTCCGGTGCCGTTGTTCAAGTCCGGCAGAGTCACGCCGTGCAGCGGACTCGCCGGATCATTCAAGACCTGCCCCGCGCACTCCGCCCACTCGGCGGGCAGCGCCGGCACGCCGCTCAAATTCTTCAGCCACGCGGCGACCATTCCCACCGGCCCGCCCGCCGCGCCGCCGATCAAACCGTGCAGCGCATTAAACTGCCCGCGCAGTTCCGTCGCGGAAACGAGCGCGCCATCCACCGGTTTGTTCGGGTCAAAAGGCATGGCTTAAAACGCTGAAACGCTGAAAAGCTGAAACGCTGAAATACTGAGAGGAAGCCGGAATGGAAAATTTCAGCTTTTCAGTTTTCAGCCTTTCAGCTTTTGGGTTCAAGGGACAACGGCCTCCACGCTGGCGCTCGCCGGCGCCTCGCCCGCATCGTTCGCGGCCACGATGAATACCTTCACCGTCTTCCCGCTGGGCAGGCCTTCCAACATGGTTTCCAAATCATGCACCGTCACCACGTTCACCGGATCGGCATCCACCGTGAGCACCTGTTTATACACGCGATAACGTCCGGCGCGCGGCGCGCGTTTCCACTTCGCCATCATCTGCCCGGCCAGGCCCGGCGTCAGCACCAGGTTTGTCACCTTCTCCGGCGTGTCCGGATCACTCGGGCGCGAGAGGCCGAACTCGTGCCAGCGCGCGTCATCCTCCGCGAGCAGGGTCTCCAGTTCTGTGATCAGTCCGCGCACCCGCTTCTTCAAGTTCTTCAACGCCGTGGTCAGCGCCTGATCCTTCACCGTCACCGCCGAATCCTTGCTGTCGAAATCATCCCGCGCGTCCGACACCGCGTCGAAGTTCGCCTCCGCCAGCGCGGACGTGACGCCGAACTGCACCGACTCCTGCGCGGGCGTGTTCGCGAAATATGTCTTCAGCGACGCGCACAAGTTCATCCGCTTTTCGGCGGAACCGGGGATGGCCGTGGACTGATCCGGAAAGCCCGTCGCTTCCCAGGCCACGTTCCACGAGTCGCCGAGGTAGTGCGCGAGAACTTTCTTCGCGGCCTTGAGGAAGGTCTTCGCGTCTTCATCGGCGGTCTCCACCGCCGCATCCGCCACGCCCCGGGCCGACTTGGCGGCTCCGAACTGGCTCTCCGCCGTGCGGTAGGCGGCGACGGCCCCGCGCATGACCGCCTCTGTGTTCTGTTTGACGCCCACGGAAACTTCCAGATCATGCAGCCCGTCCGCCATGTCTTCGGCGAGCGCGAGCAGATCATCCGGGTTTGGAGGGGTGGGATTGCTGGCCATGCGTCTTCCTTTCTTCTTGGGGTTGGGGTTTATGGCTTCGTCGTAACGAATGCCGCTGTCGTAAAAATCAAGGCCATAACGGGCCACTCAATGGGGGAGGTTGAGGGTTGAGGGTTGAAGGTTGAGGGATAAAAGCGTGCGCATGATTTCAAAGTTCGAGGTTCGAAGTTCAAAGTTCAGAGTTTCCCCGTCCCAGTTTCCGGCGGGAGCGCCGGTCTCCGACCCGGCCTGCGGGAAGTTTTTCCCTGTTCCCCGCGAAAAGTGGTCGCGCTCGTGCCAGTTTCTTGCTCCAGCCGGTGGAAAGGACGCTTCTTTCCACCCGTTCGAGACTCCACGCCCGCGAAACAAGCGTCCGCCGCACCCGTTCGAGTCTCGATCCGCATTCGAGGAGACCTCTTTCACCCCGCTCCAGACTCCAGCCGGGAAAAACAAGAGTCCGCGCGACCCGTTCGAGACTGTGGCCTCTCTAAAAGACACCCTCGCCGACCGCGCACAGACTCGAACGGCTTTTTCCGGGCGGCTCATCGCCCCGTGGGAGACTCGAACGGACTTTTCCAACGACCTGAACGAACCGCTGGAGACTCTTCCCGCCGCGCCCGACGACCAAAAAAGTTCCCACCAGGTTCGAGCCGGAGAAAAAGCCTCTCCCCGCGCACCGCACCAGACTCCTTCCGGCTCCTGCGTTTTGGGCTGGGCTGGGGCAGATAAGAAAATGGGAAAGAAGGAGGACATAAAAAGGCCGCTCAGTTCCACACCCGTTGCCAGAGCGAGGGGCTTTTGGCGGAAGCTGTGTCAGTCCGGGAGAAGACACCCGAATCGCTCCGGCGCAGCGGTTGCACCTTGAGCACCTCCCGCACCTCCGGGATGAACCGCTGCAGGAACTCCAGCAACTGCTCGTCTTTCATCGAGGCCAGCATGGCGAGGAAGAAAAGAAAGGACGTGGTGGTCTCGCCGATTTCGATGTCCTGAAGCTGGCGCGTGCTGCAACCGATGTGCTCGGCGAACTGCTCCTGCGTCAGTTGACGGTTCTTCCGAAAAGCCCGCAGTGCCTGACCGAAACGTTTGACCAAATGTGCTTCCTGCTCCGGGGTGAACATGGCGCGAGTTCTAGCAGACCCGCCGGAACTTGAACACGCGGAGTAGTGCGTGTTTTGGAAAATATTTTTTCCGCCCCTCCGGGAAAACCATGGCGCTCCCCGCGCGCGTTAGCGCTTTTGCCGTACAAACGCGCAGTCCGGGGATTTCCATTCAGCATGTTATCATTTGCCGCACCGCCCCTTGCACCGATCACTGCGCGGACCGCAAACTGCATTTTATGAAATGCAAATTTTCTCCTGAGAGCAGAAGTTTTGCCGTCCACGCAGGTGAGCCGACACCCTCCAAAGGGGGCGAGGTGGGTAACAGCGGTCCCTTTTCAGCTTGGGCCCCGGCCACATGGTGGGGGGAATCGACTCGCCGCACCTTATTGCGAGCCGCTTCGCCTTGAGAGCCTGATGGTGCTTGAGCGGGCTGTCGTTGACTTTGGTGTTTTTGATCACGGTTGTCTTGTTGTGGGCTACGGCGTTCTTTTGTTTGTTGTTTCTCTTG
>JANOAY010001023.1:0-2655 GCA_031411375.1 Pedosphaera sp.
TTCAACCAGCAGAGCGTGCGCACCGGTTTGGAAAAGTTGCTCGCCACCAAATGGGGCGTCGAAGTCGGCCAGAACTGGGTCGTGGACAAGGAGAATTCCGCCAGCAACAGCGGCTACGATCTCGTCGCCACGGAACTCGGCGCGCATCCGATCATGAACCCGATTCGCGGCGGGCGCGTGCTGCTCTTCACGCCGCGCTCGATTCGTGCGGCGCGCACGCCCGGTGCGCGCGGCGAGGATTCCAAGGTGGACGAACTGCTCTTCTCCGGCCCCAACACACGCGTCTTCGTGGGACGGAACGAGATTGATCCCACGCTCTCCCGCCCGCAGCCGCTCATGGCCGTGGTGGAGAAAAGCGTGACCGGTTTGCTACGCGGCTCGACGCGCATCGTGGTCCTCGGCGACTCGGTGCTGTGGGGCAATAACTTCATCAAGAACGACGCGAACCGCGCGTTCGCCGCCTCGACCGCGAACTGGCTCGTGAACCAGTCGGTGCTGCTCAGCGGCATCCCGCCGCGCGCGCTCAAGACTTACAAAATCACCATGACGCAGAACCAGATGCGCTCCGTGCAATGGGCGCTGCTGGCCGGAATGCCCGGCGGCGTGCTCTTCATCGGCCTGCTGGTCTGGTGGCGGAGGAGAAGCTGACATGAAAGCGGAAAGCAGAAAGCAGAAAGCAGAAATCGTCGCGCTTGGGCGTCCTTACTCCAACTCAGCAATCCTTCCCCCCCGCCCATGAAGTGGAAGAACACATGGCTCCTGGTCGGCGCGGCGGCGCTGCTGTTCGCGTTTATCTTCCTGTTTGAACGGCGGCTCAAGCCGAGCGGTTACGTCGAGCCGGCCAAGCCGCTGTTCATGAGTTTCAAACCCACCGCCGCCACGGATCTCTCGCTGCGGCATGGACGGGAAGTGTTTTCCTTGCAGCGCACGAACGATGCGTGGCTCTACCGCAAGCCCTTCGCGTATCGGGCGGCGGATTTCTCCGTGCAGAGCTTTCTGGAAACGCTCGAACAGGTCGTCCCCGCGACGCGCATCACGCCGCGCGAAATGCTGGCGCGCAAGCAGTCGGCGGCGAGCTTCGGCTTCGATCCGCCGCCCGTCGCCATCTCGATGGAGCGTGCGGGCGAGCGGGTGGACCTCAAGTTCGGCGCGCGCACGCCGGCGGGCGATCAGGTTTATGCGCAGGTCGGCAGCGACCCGAGCATCTTCGTCGTCAGTTCCGAGCTGCTCGACAAAGTGCCGCGCACGCCGAACGACTGGCGGCACCCCGCGCTCTTCGACTTCGGCGCCGCCGCGCCGGATCGTGTCGAAGTCGGCCAGAACGGCACGCGCTACGAGCTGCGGCTCGATGCCACGAACAAGCTGTGGAAACTCACGCGCCCGGAGCATCGCGCGGATCAAAACCAGGTGCATGAATTTCTCCGCCGCCTGCAACTGGGCCGCGTGGTCGAGTTCGTGACCGACGAGGTGCGCGCGGACGACGAAGCGTTTGGACTGGCCAAACCTGAATACGAAGTCGCGCTCGCCGCCGGGGCCAATGTGCAGCGGATTCAATTCGGCAAATCGCCGACCAACAACCCCGGCCTCGTGTACGCGCGCCTCCTCACGCACAGCAACGTGGTCTTGGTCGCGAAGAGCGCGGTCGAGCCGCTCGCGCTGCCCTACACCGAGTTGCGCGAGCGCCTGATTTTTCCCTTCGCGCCCGAGCTGGTGGACGTGGTGGAAGTGCGCGGTGAAGAAAGTTTTGTCCTGCGCCGCGCGGACGGCGGCTGGAAGTCGGGCGAGTTGAACGCGGACCCCGTGTTCGTCGCCGAGTGGCTGCGCCTGCTCGCGCAACTCGAGGCCAACGAGTTCGTGCAGGACGTGGTCACGGACTTCACGAAGTACGGACTCGAGCCCGGCCAGCGCCAGTACACGCTCCGCACCACCGTGACCAACGCCACCAGCGTCACGAACGTGCTCGTCACGCGCCTCGCCTTCGGCACCAACGCCACGGAGAACAAGGCCTTCGCGCGCCGCTTCGGCGAGGATTCCGTGTATGGCATCAAGGCGTTGCATTTCTCGCACATGCCCGTGGCTGCGTGGCAGTTCCGCGAGCATCGCGTGTGGAATTTTTCCACGAACCAGGTGTCGCGCATCACGGTGCGGCAAAACGGGACGACCAAGGAAGTGATCCGCCAGCCCGCCGGCGAATGGATCGCGGTGCGCGGCTGGAGCCGCGAGATCAACCCGTTCGCGATGGAGGAAATCACCCGCGCGCTGGGCGAACTGACCGCCACGATGTGGCTGGGCAAGGGCGAAGGCGTGCGCGCGCGTTTTGGTTTCGGCGCGAACACCGTGCAGTTCAGCGTCGAGTTGCGCGCCGAGCCGCCGCAAGCGGCCCAGACGTTGACCATCGAGTTCGGCGGCCGCTCACCGTTGGGCTTCCCCTACGCGCTGACGACAGTGGACGGACAGCCGATGGTGTTCGAGTTTCCGTGGGTTTTGTATGCGGACTTGCAGCGTTACTTTGAACTGGCCGCTCCGAGAGCCGCGCAATGATATGCGCCGCGCGGCCCGTTCTGAAAATGATCGGAGCGCGGACCGCCGAGTCCGCGTGTTCATCAGCTTCTCGGCGGCATCAACCGTTGCAGACTTTTTGATCGCGCGGACTCG
>JANOAY010001024.1:0-11390 GCA_031411375.1 Pedosphaera sp.
GGCGGCACCCCCGTGAGGGCGCGGCGCAAGATGACCACCTTGTTATACTCGTCCGGGTGATAGAGCAATTCTTCCTTGCGGGTGCCGGATAGCTCGATGTTGATCGAGGGGAAGATGCGACGGTCCACCAGCGCGCGGTCGAGATGCACCTCCATGTTGCCGGTGCCTTTGAACTCTTCAAAGATGACTTCATCCATGCGGCTGCCCGTATCGACGAGCGCAGTCGCGATGATCGTGAGCGAACCGCCTTCCTCGATGTTGCGCGCCGCACCGAAGAAACGCTTCGGCTTGTGCAACGCGTTCGCATCCACGCCGCCGGAGAGAATTTTCCCCGAGTGCGGCTGGATGGTGTTGTAAGCGCGCGCCAGACGCGTGATGGAGTCGAGCAGGATAACCACATCCCGCTTGTGCTCGACCATGCGCTTGGCTTTTTCGATGACCATCTCAGCCACCTGCACATGGCGCTCCGGGGGTTCGTCGAAGGTCGAACTAATCACTTCCGCGCCCAAACAGGTGCGCTCCATGTCCGTGACTTCTTCCGGGCGCTCGTCAATGAGCAGGATGAAGAGATACGACTCCGGGTTGTTCTTCAGAATCGCATTCGCGAGCTTCTGCATCAGCACAGTTTTGCCCGTGCGCGGCGGCGCGACAATGATGCCGCGCGAGCCTTTGCCGATGGGACAGACCAAATCCATGGTGCGCGTGGACAGTTCCTCGGGATTCGTCTCCAAGATGAACCGCTTCGTCGGGAAAAGCGGCGTGAGATTGTCGAAGTGCGTCTTCTCCTTCGCCTTGTCCGGGTCTGCACCGTCCACGGCTTCCACTTTCAGCAGCGCGAAGAAACGTTCCTTGTCTTTCGGCGGACGAATTTGTCCGGCGACGAGATTGCCCGTCTGCAAATCGAATCGGCGAATCTGCGACGGCGACACGTAAATGTCCTCGGGGCACGGGAGGTAATTGAAACTCTGCGAACGCAGGAAACCGAATCCCTCGCCCAGCACTTCCAGCACGCCTTCCGAGAACAGCACGCCGCTGCGCTCCGCGTTTTTCTGGAGGATGTGGAAGATGATCTCGTGCTTCCGCATCGTGCCGTAATTCTCGATGCCCAACTCGCGCGCCATGCCGTTCAGGTCGGTCATGGACATGGCCTGAAGCTCGGCAATGTTGATCTTCAGCGCGGGCGCGGTCTCGGCTCCGGTCACGCGACGCTCGCGGCGCTCGTGGTCGGTGTCGCTCTCGCTCATCTCGACCGCGTGGGTCGGCGGGCGCAAAACCATTTCCGTGTCGTGGTCACTGCCGCTGCCGCCGTTCTGCGGCGCATCCATTTGCGCGTCGGGCGGCGGCTCTTGCGAAGGCTGCGGCGCGCGCGGCGTGGCGGCGCGTTCGCGCTCAAAACGGTCGGTGTCGGACTCGCGCTTCTCCACGGGTGCGGGCGGCGACAGGCTCAAATCTTCCTGCTGAGGCTGGGCGGCGGCTTCCGGCTGGGCGGCAACTTTTTTGGCCGCTTTCGCTTTGGCAACTTTGGGTTCCTTCGGCTCCTTAGCTTCCTTCGGTTTGGCAACTCTCGGCATAACAGTAATTCCTTTTCAGTGCGGAAGCGTCAGACGAATCGGGCCTGCGCGCGGCGCACTGGTTGGCTGAATCGTGAACCCATCCCAAATTTGTTCAGGGGAAAAGCCATCCACCAGGGAGGCAAGGGAAAACACGCGCTTCAGTTCGGCGAGACGTTGGCGAACGACCAGAATGCTGTCAAGAAACTCGCCGGGGAAAAATCCATGTGCAAATGACAGCCGCGTCATGCTCACGCCCGGGCCGCCACGCGCGCCGTCTGCTGCTGCCGCGCGTGCAACTCGTGCAGCGCACCGAGCACCGCGCCCGCGTCCATCTCATGCACCTCGAAGCCGCGCCCCACGCCTTGCAGGAGCGTGATGGTGAGCTGCCCGCCGAGATGCTCGCGAAATTCTTCCAGCCCTTTCAACACCACGAGTTCGCCGTTGGAATCCTCGTGCAACAGTTCGTTGGCGAAGAGTTCAAAGCCCAGCCGTTCGAGCAACACTAAAATGCGCTCCGCACTCACCGCGTCGAGGTAGCCCATCGCGCGCGCGTAGATGACATCCAGCGCGATGCCCACCGCCACGGCCTCGCCGTGCCGGATGCGGTAGTCGGAAATCTGCTCCAGCTTGTGCGCCGACCAGTGGCCGAAATCGAGCGGGCGCGCCGAGCCGAACTCGAAGGCGTCGCCGCCCGTGGCGATGTGGTTCATGTGCAGTTCAGCCGAACGCATGATGAGCCGCTGCATGGCCTCCGGCTCGAAGGCCGCGAGCGCGTCCGCGTCGCGCTCGATCTGGTTGAAGAACGCGGAGTCGCGAATGAGCGCCACCTTCACCGCCTCGACGTAGCCCGCGCGCTTGTCGCGATCCGGCAGCGAGGCGAGCAGGTCGAAGTCATTGATGACCGCGAAGGGCGGCGCAAACGTGCCGATGAAATTCTTTTTGCCAAAGGCGTTGATCCCGTTCTTCACGCCCACGCCGGAATCATCCTGGCTCAAGGTCGTGGTTGGAATGCGGACATGGCGCACGCCGCGATGCGCGGTCGCCGCCGCCAGGCCCACCACGTCCAGCAGCGCGCCGCCGCCGATGGCGATGATGTAAGAGTGGCGGTCAATGTGATGCTTCTCGACGTGTGACTGGATTTCGGAAACGTGGAAGTAGGAATTTTTCGCGCGCTCGCCGCCCTCGATGATCAGCGGCGGGCAGACGAGTTTCAATTCACCGGCATGGCGGGCGAAGTAGCTCTCGATGTCGTGCAGCAAGGAGGGCTGCGACTGCGCGAGCATTTCATCCACGACCACGAGCGCCTTCGCCACCGGGTTGCTGCGATCCAGCGCCAGCACCTGCCGGAGCAGATCGCTCTGCGTGCCGAAGACGCCGCGCGTGAAATAGACGCGATGCCGCCACGTCACCGAAATTGTCCGCTCAATGCTGGTCATGGTTTTCAAGAGAGTGAGGTGTCTGACGCGCGCGGGCGAATTTTATTTAGATAGAGCGCGCGGGACGTGGCAATACCCAGTGGGGCAGGCGTCCCGCCTGCCGCAGTCCGATGGCCGTCCCGGCTGTCGAAGATAAACACCAGCCGGGACGGCCAGTGGACGCATGGCAGCCGGGACGGCTGCCCCACTACGGCTGCACGCGCAGGCGGTAGAACTGCTGGACGGCGGCGGGCGTGTGGAGAAATTCCAGCGCCGCGCCGGTGCCGGTCAGTTCCTCGGAGATTGGGCTCCACCCGCCGTCGGGCGCGAGACTGGTCTCCACGGTGTACGAGAAGCCGAACAGCGTCGGGAAGCGCAGGCTCACGGCACCACCATTCTGCCGGATGCCCAGCGCGGGCAGCGAGACCAGCGCAAAAGGCGTGCTCAGGCCGATGTGTCCTTCCTCATCCACGACGCGCAGGAAGAGATTGGTCGTAATCGTGTTCAGCAGCACCGTGCCGTTCCACACGCCGTTCACGAAGCCGCCGGTGGTGAACGGGGGCAGCGGAGCATTCCGATCCATTACGAAGCGCACGCTGGGTACGCGCGCGGCGGGCTGCGGCGACGGCGTGTTCGCGGCCCAGTCGAGCGGGTTGCCATGCGCGCTGTCCGTGCGGAGGAAGACCGAGCGGCTGCCCGCCGTCACGTTCGCGCGCACCACGCCGTCGAAGCTGTAGCCCGCGTTGTTGAAGCTGTAATCCACCATCAGATGCTGCTGCCCGGAATAATCAAACGGCTGCGCGAAGGCGAACGTGACCCAGCCGGTCTGCGCGATCAGCACATCGTGCTGGAAGTTTGTGGTCCACGCGAACTGCCACGCGGCCACGACGTGCTGCGTGTCCGACGCGTGGCGCAGGCGCAGGGTGAAGTTGCTGAGGATCTGCCCGGGCACCTGCGCCACATCGAGCGCCAGCGCCACGATACGGCCGGCCGGCCCGATTTCATTCGTCAGGTAGATGGATTGCACGCGCGCGTCGTGGAAGGACGAGGCGAGCGGCAGGCTCCAGTTCGTGGTGTTCGTCGCCACGGTCACGACGCGCTGCTCGCGCAGCGCGAGCAGCGTGGCCGGGCCGTTGAAGCCCGCTGCGATCTGCCCTGCGCCATCGCGCGCGATGATCGTCACCGGCACCGGAAGTCCGGCGTAATTGCTCCCCGGAATGGGCGCGAAGGTGAACGCAGCCAGCGGCGCGAGATCATTGTCGAGGATCGTGCCGGTGGCCGGGCTGCGCGCGAGCGTGGCGTTGCCCGGCGAAAACAGACTGACGGTGAAGCTCTTCGCCGGCTCGGGCAGAAAATCGCCGAAGACCGGCACGGTCACGGCCAGGTTCGTGACGCCGGGCGGAAAACTCAGCGTGCCGTAGGTCTCCGCGAAATCCAGCCCGGCCAGCGCGGTGCCGTTGGCGGTCGCGTAGCTCACGCTCACGATGCGGCCGCTCGGCGCGTTCAGCCGCACCGTGAAGACGGCGTTCACCGCGCCCGCGTCGCCTTCGCTGACTGCCGCGTCGTCTATGATCAATCCCGGGGCCGCGTCATTGTCCGTGATGGTGGCGAGGCTGGTCGCGCGGTTGATTTCCAAATTCGTCGCGCCCGTGAGATTCACAGAGAAGGTTTCATTCGACTCGCTCAACGAGTCGGGCAGGAGCCGCACGGAAATGGTCCGGTTCGTCACGCCTGGCGGGAACGTGAGCAGGCCGTTCGTCGGCTGATAATCCACGCCGGGCGTCGCGGTGCCGCCGCCCGTGGCGTAAAACACCGTGCCGGTCAGCGGGCCGGGCCCGGCCAGCCGGACATTGATGGTGAGAAACTGCGTCGTGGAATTCGGCTCCGTGTTGGTCCCGTCCAGCACGGAGACCGGCGGGTGCGTGGCAATGGTGCTGAGGCCCACGGTGTTGTTCGCCGGATCGCCGTCCGGCTCCGCGCGGAAGATGGCGGCGAAGTTGGTCAGCAGGCCGCGTTCGAGCGCGGTTACGGTCACGAACACTTCTGCGGCGGCGCCGGCCTCGATGGTGCCGAGCGCGCACGCGAGCACGCCGTTGGAGAAGACGCAGCCGCCCTGCGAAGAGACGGCTTCGACCCAGGCCGAGTTCGTCGCCAGCGTGTCCACGAACTGCACGTCCGTGGCGTCGTCCGGCCCGAGATTGACGATGGTGAAAAGGTAGGTGAACGGAGCGCCGGCCAGCACGTCGTTTTCCACCTCTCCCCACAGTTGCAAATCGTTCCGCGCGAGCACGTCGAAAGCGGGGCCGCGCTCCCCGCGTCCCAGCGCGTCCGCGACGCCGAACGCCACCGACTGCGCGACGGCCAGCATGGTCACGGACGAGGTCGCGACGCCGGACACGAACGTGAACGGCGTGTGGAGGAACGGCACCGCGACCGTGTTCGAGAAGGACGCGCTCAGGCCGGGGTTGTTCGTGGCGACATTGCGCGCGGCGAAAGTCCAGTCCGCCGCCGTGCTCGCATCCGCGTTCCCCCGGCGCTGGTAGGTGAGTCCGCCGTCAATGCTCGTCGGCACCGGCAGGCCGCTCCATTGATTGGAACTGATCGTGATGGGCAACGTGATGAGCGCCGGGTCCGCGCCTGAGGCGCAGACGAAATCCACGGGCCGCCCCAGCTGGTCGAGCACCAGCACGGCCACAGGATTGTTGTCCACGTTGTTGTTCCAGCCGGTGACGAACGGCAGGGTGAACGTGGGATACGTGCCGGGAAAAAATGTCGGCGGCAGCGTGGAGGGCAGGCTCCGCACCACGAACACCTCGCCCGGTCCCGCGACCGCGCCGCTCGGCACGGTGAAGGTGGCGGAGGGCGCGGGCCACGCCTGCCAGTCGTAGATGAAAATTTTCCAGCCGGAAATGTTCAGCGCCCGGCCCGAGACATTGGCGAACTCGAGGCGGTCGAAGCCGCTCACGTCCAGTTCAGAAATCACCAGCGTCGAGTCACCGGAGAGCAGGGCCGAGTTGGTGAGCGTGAGCGCGGCGGAATGGTTCGTGACCGGCAGGCCCAGTTCATCCGCCGCCTCGACCGTGAGCGGAAACGCCTCGCCCACGTAGGCCGGCGACGGCGCCTCGCTGAGGTAATAGCGGAACGTCACGGTGCGAAACTGCCAGACCGGCCCCGGCTCGGAGGGAAACGGCGCGAGCCGCGCCAGCACCTGCCAGTAGTAAGTCGTGCCGGGGTTCAAGTGGCGCGGCAGTGTGACGCTTGAACCCGTGGTCGAAGCGACCGGGCTGCTCAACGAGAGATCGGAATTCGTGCTGAGGAACACGTCGTAAATCGTCCCCGGCGGCGCGTTGGGATTGTTCAGCCAGCTCAACGCGGTATCGCGCGCCACCTGCGTGGCGAGATCGGCGGGCACCGGATCGTCCGGCGCGAAGGGCCGCTCGTCATCCGCCACCATCACCATCCCCGTGCCGCTGAGAAATCCGACGGCGCTGGCGATGATGCGAACCGTGTCGAACGCGTTGGTCACGCTATTGTCCAGCACGCCGATGCTGAACTTGCGGTTCAACTGCCCGGCGAAGTTCGTCACGAAAGCCGGCACGGTGAGCAGCTCGGGGTGGTTCGACTGCAAGGCGATGATGACGTTGGTCAGGGGCTGCGCGGCGAAGAGCACGGTGCCCGCGTTGGTCAGCGTCCCCTGCCCTTCGGTCACTTCGGGCGGCAGTGTCACGGTCAGTTGCCGGTTCTCGTTGTCGCTCACGCGGATCACATCGAAGTCGCCCGTCCAGTTCACGACCGAGGCCTCGATGACGACGTTCGCCGTGCCGTCGAGGAGGTTGTTATCCACGAGCACGAGATTGAACGGCGCGGAATTCTGCCCGGCCGGAATGACCACGGCCGGCGCCACGGCCACGCGGTTCGTGTTATCGGAAAGCAAATTCACCGTGATGGGTTTCACCGCCGTGACGCTCGCGGTCACGGTGCCCGCGCCGATGAGCACTCCGCCCTCGGTGCCGGTCGAGACGACGTTGAGCGTGAGGCTCGCGGACTGCGCGTCGTGCACGAGCGTCGAGGCGCTCACGGTCGCGCCGTTCGTGAACTGCGCGGAGATGGTCACGCGCTGCGAGCCGTCCGCGAGGCCGTCGTCCAGCGCGTCGAAGCTGAAATTGGCCGAGGTATTTCCGGCCGGCACGAACACGGGATCGAAGAGGACGATCTCGTTCGTGTCGCTGGAAGTGAGCGTGATGAACACGTCGTTTGTGAGCGGCACGCTAAGCAGCAGCGTGCCGAGGACGGAGCCTTCGCCCTCGTTCACACTGGGCGGCAGGACCAGCGTGGCGGTGGCCACGCACGGGCCGTAGGCGCTCAGATCGCTTTCCACGTAGCCGACCGGCACGCCCGTGCCGCGCGAGACGCCGACGTAGAGCACCGAGTTGATCGGGTCAATGATCTGCGCTTGCAGCCACGTCATCCGCAGCGCGCCGTCAAACCACATCTCCAACTGCGCGGTGTTGAGATTCGCCGGCATGCCGTACTCCGGCACGTCCAGCCATGTCACCACGAGGCGGTCGGCGAGCTGCCGCCAGCGCACGCTGCCGCCCGCCGCCGGGTTCAAGTCCGCGAAGAGCGGCGCGACGCGCGTGCGGTCGAAAAATTCCGGCAGCGAGGAGGAAAAGGCGTTGGTGTTCAGCCCCGGATCGAACGTCACGTTGCCATTGGCCCCGACGTAAATGGCGTTGGAACTGAGGCCGAAGATGGAAACCTGCCGTCCGTTCGTCAGCGTGATCTGCTCATACTCGTCGTCGCCCAGCGTGAGGACGGTGTGGGCGGAAGGATCGTGCGGCAGCCCCGCGACCGGTTCGAGACAGGCGCGGTAAAAATTCTGGGACAGGTCCGGCGTGAGCGCGAGCGAGCGGAGGTTCAGGTCGAAGGGGCTGCCCGCGAACTCTTCGAGGAAATAATCCGCCGTGCCGACGCGCAAGGTCACGTTCAGCAGCACCAGGCTGCCGTCGTTCGTGTTGAACACGCTGACCGCTCCCGCGTACGTGCCGTCGGCCAGCGCGGCGGCGTTGCTGTTGATGGTCACGGTGAGCGGCGCGACCGCGCCGGCGGCCAGCACGCCGTTCGTGGGCGTGACCGTGAGCCAGGGCGTGGGCGTGAAGATGCGCCAGCCGAGCGGGGTCAGGCCGGTGTTGGCGAGCTGATATACCTGCGCGGACGGACTGAACTGACCGTTGGTCAGGCGCTGGCTTAGAAAGTCCGACGTGGGAGAGACGAGCAGCGAACCGGACTGGACCGCACCCACTTGCACCGTCACGCCGATGGGAATCACCAGCCCGCGCGTGACGTTGGTGTAGAAAACAATTCCGCCGGGCGACCCCGCCGCAAGCGCGTCCGCCGCCGCCGTGAGCGTAATGAAATTCGTGAACGCGCCGCCGGGCGTAAGAGTGCCGCGATTGGTGGCGAGTTGCAGCCAGTTCACGTTCACCGCCGCCGCCCACGTCACCCCGGTCCCGCCCGCGCTGCCGAGGATGTGTTCGAGCGCCGCAGGAATAAACGGCCCGCCTGCCGGGCCGGCGAAGGAACTCCCAGAGACCTGCACCGCGAACTCGGGTTGCAACGGCGTGACGTACGACTCGACCACGCCCGTGGTGATTGAACTGTCCGGACACACCGCGCCCACGCCCAGCCCGCGCCGCGCGAAGGCCGCCCACGCCTGGTTCGTGTCGCTGGCGAAACCGGAGGTGTTTTGGATCGCCAGCAGAATGGCGTCCCGCGCCTGAAGGAAACTCGGATTCGGCGGCGAGAGTTGCAGCCCGCGCGTCACGTAGCCGAGGATGCGGCGGTTCACGTTCGTGTAGTCGGCGGCGTTCGTCGGCGCATATTTCCGCAGCAACGCCGCGCGCAGGTCCCACAACATGCCGCACCAGATTTCGCCCTGCCGGTGAACGGCGTTGCCCGAGCTGGTCACGGTCGGATTGATCGGGATGCCCGGATGCGTGGACGCCGTGCTCACATCAATGTCGCGGAAGGTCAGCGGATTCACGCCCAGGTTTGTGGAGTACGGATAGCGCCGGATGCCGTAGTAATAATTCTGCTGCAAGCTCAGGAACTGGTAGGTGATGTAGCCGCCGAGCGGATAATTCCCGCCCAGGTCATCCTCGTGCTGCGCGAGCAGCGCGAGCGCGTAAAAATCCGACCAGCCCTCGCCCATCCCGTAGGTCTGCAACTGGCTGATGCCCACGCCGCCGCCGATCATCCGGTCGGTCAGCCCGTGCGTGTATTCGTGCAGCACCACCTCCGCGTCGAAGTCGCCGTCGCGCGCGGGCGTCGGGCCGTTGAACAGGAACATCTGGATTTTCGGCGACGAGCCGTCGCGCGTGGGCGTGTAGTTCGCGTTGTTGAAACCCGAGCCGTCCTGCGCGTCAGCAAAGACCGCGTCATTGTCCCCGCCGCCGCGTCCGAAGTTGTCCTTCTGAAAATTCCCCGCGCTCTCCGTGAAGCCCAGTTCGTAAAGCCGGTCGTGCATGAAATTGCACCAGTAGAAAAGCTGCACCACGGCGGCGGACGAGTAGTTCGTCGGGGCGGTCACGAAATCAGCCGGAAAATCAAACACGCGCTGGCCCTGCCCGTTCAACGTCGCCTGGATGCGCGGCACGTCCGCCCGGTCGTCGCCGTCGCGGTCGAGATGCGCATCCACGTTGTTGCCGCGCGGATCCAGCACGCCCTCGCCGAGCCAGCCGAGCGGCGAGGCGTCCAAGACTTCGCCCGTGGGTTTGATGTAGCGAGCGTTCAGGTTGCTGATGGCAAGCAGCGCCCGCGGAACCAACGACGCCTGCGCGTTGCCCGGCGTCGCCAGCCCCGGCGACATCGGCGCCGGACTGTCGCTGGTGTACACTCGGTAGTGAACTTCGCTGGCCTCCACGGTGAGTTTGCGGCGCACCAGAATCGCGCCCGTCTCCGCATCAATGACCAGGCGGAACCGCTCGCTGAATTCACGCCGGTTCAACTCCACCTCCCAGCACAGCCGCAACGTGTCGCCGTCCAGCGGCAGCCACACCAGACTCGCGCTGGACTCGCCGGGCAGCGGGCGCAAATCGAAATTCTGTTTCAACGTCTTCGCGTCCGGCGCAGCGAGGGACTTCGACGCGGAGATAATTTCCCCGAGGTTCTCCGCCGCGATCCGCAGCGCGCCCTCCGCGCTCACCGGCGGCACGAGCGCCTTCGCCTGACGATTGGGCGTGCCGCGATCCGCAGCGCGCTCCGGCTCCGGCACGAACTGGCTGGAGAGCGAAATCAGTTCACCCTCCGCCGTGCTGTGCGCCACGAACACGGAATCGAACACCGGAATGCCGTCCACCATCTGCTCCCACGCCACCGTGCGCTGGCCGAACTCGTTGGTGTGATTCCGCGTCGCCCGCGCCGTGGCGAGCACCTCCGGCCCGTGCCGGAACAGCGCCCGATGCTCTTCGAGAAACGCCTTCACTGGCTCGTCCTTCTCAAATCGCTTCGCCGTCGCCGCCGTCACCGCGCCGGATAATTTTCCAGCGGCCGAGCGCACCCACTTCGGCGAACCGAAGATTGGATCGAAATCCACCACCACATCGGGCGAGCGCGATTTCAGTTCCGCACGCGCAGCCCTCTGGCCGGCGACGGACGCAGCCTTGGTGGGAGCAGCGACCAGCGCCGTCGCGCGCTGGTCAAAATTGGTGAGGGAATCCCGCGTGACCGCATTCCGGGCGAAGGTGGAAAAAACCGACCCCAGCAGAGCCAGCACGATCAGCAGTTGGCCCCGTCGCACGAAACATTCAGACAGCACTGAACGAATTTTTTTGCCGGCGGAAAAATTGATGCGCGAAGGTGCGTGGCAAGGTGGTGAAAGTCAATTCGTGGAAACCCCGAGACGGTGTGACTTTACCGTGACGCGATCCGCAGCTTGACCCGTTTCAACTCCACGCCGCCGGGCACGCCCTGGCGAAAAGGCGGATACTTCCCCGTCGCCTTGCCCTGCGCCTGCCACTCCGCGAGCTGCCGCACACCTTCCTCAGTCACCGCGAACACGCACAACGAGATGCTGCCGCCCACCGGCGCTCCGAAGTCGTTGGCCGTGCCTGTAAAATTTTCGCCCTCGACGACGGGCAGCGGAAACTTCGGCGAATAAACCGCGCGCCCGGAATCGATCACGAACATCAGGCGGCTGCCCTCGGGCAGCGCACCGCACCGTCCGCGGACGGCAAACCGGCGCGGCACCGCTTCACCTTCCAGCGGCGAGACCATCTCCGCCCACGCCGCACCGATCTCGGGCACAGGGATGGATGGACTGGCCGGTGAAGCTACGAGTTGAGGCGATTGAACTGGAAGCGGTGCAACGTCGGTGCTGGGAGAATTTACTGCGGGCGTGACGACGAGCGTGCTGGTGGAGTCC
>JANOAY010001025.1:0-5235 GCA_031411375.1 Pedosphaera sp.
GCGCTTCGTGAAGAAGCTCATCACCAACAAGCAGTTCGATGTCGCGAAGCAATACATGGCGCATGTCGTGGATCAGGCCGCGACCATTCTCAAAAACCGCAAAGTCTCCGGCCTGTTCACCACGCCGAAGCTGCTCGAAGCGTTGGCCGAACAGGTCAACCTCTGGGATGCCGGCATCCGCGGCGTGTTCTGCGGCGGCACTTCCATGAAGCCGCAGGAAGTGCGCTTCATCGTGGAGGAACTTTTGGAGAACCGCATCGGCTTCTACCCGACCTACGGCAACACCCTCATGGGTCTCGCCGCCAGCGTGCCGCTCCGCCCCGAGGACAATTTCAGCGTGACTTACTACGCCCCGCAGCCCCGCGCCGTGCTGCGCGTAGTGAATCCAAACAAGACCGACGAGACCGTGGCCTATGGCGCCTGGGGCCGGGTGGAACTCACCACGCTGACCAAGGAATTCTTCATGCCGCGCTTCCTCGAACGCGACGAAACCATCCGCCGCGAGCCGCGCGCCCCCTACGCCTGGGACGGCGTCGGCGACGTCCGCCCGTTCGGCGCGATGGAGAAGAACATTGTTGAGGGTGTGTACTAATCCGCAGCCATTGCGCCGTGCGTTGACACGGTTTCAAGCTGCATACAAATTGTCTCTGTGCGCATCATAAAAGAAGCGTTCCTGGTGCGGGCAGGTCGGGATTATCCCGAGGCCGCGCGGCACTTGGACGTGTGGCGCAAGATTGTCCGGGCAGCGACGTGGCGAAACTTGGTGGAAGTGCGGCGGACTTATCCTGACGCAGATTCAGTGAGGATGCGCAGCGGACGGCAGGTGCTGGTATTCAACGTGCGTCGCAACGATTATCGGCTGATTGTGGCGATGCACTTCAACCGGCAGATCGCCTACACGTTGCGCTTCATGACGCACGCGGAATACAGCAAAGACCGTTGGAAAGGGACGCTATGAAAACAACAGGTGCAAAAAACGAGTTCGCCCGGCTGCCCAAGGACTACGCGGCCCTGTGCCGGTTGCACATGCCGCGCCCCATCCGCGACAAGGTGGATTTCGAGAACGTGACTGAAATCACGGATGCGCTGGCCGGTCACAAGCTGACCGCCGATCAAGAGGACTACTTCGATCTGCTCTGCCGTCTCATCGAGGATTATGAAAAGGAGCATGCCTCACTGGTGCCGCCGAAAGTCAGCGGCTTGGAAGCATTGCAACACCTGCTCGACGCGCGCGACCTGACCGCAGCGGATCTCGCCCGCCTGCTCGACGTTCACCGCACGTTGGGCGCGATGATCCTGCGCGGCGAACGTCAACTGACTCTCAGCCATGTCCGAATCCTGGCCCGGCATTTCGGCGTGCCGGCGGACTTGTTCGTGGCATGACAGGAGCGAACCTTATGAAGGAACGGCCATGACGTTAGCCGAAAAACTAGGCACCACCTCGCACCTCTCGGGCTTGCTGATCAAAGCCCGACGGTTGGGCATGGAGACGCCCGAGGCCTTGGAAGGCCTCGCGGTCGCAC
This sequence comes from Pedosphaera sp., assembly GCA_031411375.1. Taxonomy (GTDB): domain Bacteria; phylum Verrucomicrobiota; class Verrucomicrobiia; order Limisphaerales; family SIBH01; genus JANNGC01. The sequence goes on from JANOAY010001025.1 coordinate 1,524, forward strand.
GGGGCTGCTGGCACTACAAGCACGCGGAGTTGGTGCCGGCACCGCCTGTTTCGGAAGCACAGTTCAGCAATGAAGAACTCGCGATGGCACTCCTCTCACCGTGCCAACCCTACTCACCGCACACCATCCGGGTCGGAGCCGCGATGCTTGGAGCCACGGACAATGATCCTGAATCCTTGGCGTGGCTAGCCGTGGCCGAGCGATGTGAACCGCAAGTTCGATACATCGCGCGCGCGGCGATGGGTTTCGAGCCGGAGAATCCTTTTTGGCCGCGCTTGCTGGCCAGTTTGCCGGAAATGCCGGAACCGAAGGACGGCGTCATGCCACATCCGACCCGTTTCGTTTCCATGACGGGGATGACTCGTGCAGGCACGCAACGTGTGACGGTGTGGATTCGCCCGCGCGCGACGCTCGCGCTCGTCCATGGATAATCCCACGTTCATCCTGCAAACGGTGGATCGCCATCTCAACCATGCGGTCCGGCTGGTTCTGTATGGCCGGGCCGCGTTGTGGCTGGGTTTTGACTCCGCCCCGCCTGAAGCGTCGAAGACGCAGGACGTGGATGCCATCATCAGCGTCGCTCAATCCGAAGAACTCACAGCTGACCTTCAGTTTTGGGATGCGATGGAAGCGGCCAATGCTGAACTGGCCGAGCAGGGTTTGTACATGACGCACCTGTTCCATGAGCGAGAAATTTTTCTGCGGCGGAACTGGCAGGAGAACGTGGTTGCTGTCTCCCGTCCGGCACTGCGCTGGTTGCAGCCCTTTCGCCCCGCCACCATCGACTTGGTTCTGACCAAGATGATGCGCGGCAATGATCCACAAGACATGGACGACGCCAAGTTCATGATCGAGCACGACCGGATTACGATGGCGCAACTGAACGAAGCCTTTGGGCAGATGAATCCCATCGAACTTGTCGAACTCCACGACAGTTTCAAACGCGCCCAGCCCATCGTGCTGGGTTTCGCCCGCGACTAAACCAACCCACTTTTACAAAACACCATGAGCAACATCCCCCATCTCCCTGTCCTGCGGCTGGGCCGCGCTTACGAATCGTTGGAAAAAACTGAGGTCAAGGACCACCGCACCGGCGAGGTCAAAGCCCTCGTCTCCACGGTCAACGGCGGCATTGTTAAACGCGACCTCGCGAAGATCGCCTCGTCGCGCGCGGCGTTGAAGAAGTTCACGGTGGCGCAGCTCATGGAGATGAGCGCGAAGGCCGGCGAGTTTTTCCTCAATGGCACGCTGCCCTTCGGCGACAAGGGTCACACGCAAAGCCCACAGGATTACATTGAGACGCTGTCGCAGACCTCCGGCCTGCCGCACGTCATGGTGAAGCGCAACATGACGAAGATTCACTTCGCGCTCACAAACATGAAGTTCGTCCTGAACGGTCTCTCGCGCGGACTCGACCTCTCGATTCTCGACCAGGGCGGCGGCGAACAGTTCGGCACCAAGCTCTCGTTCTTCCCCACCTGCTCGGCGCTCGGCCTCGTCATGCCGAGCAATTCGCCAGCGGTGAACTCGCTGTGGATTCCCGCCATCTCGCTCCAGACGCCCGTGGTCATCAAGCCCGGCAAGGAGGAGCCGTGGACGCCGTATCGTTTGATCCAGGCGTTCACCGCGGCGGGTGTGCCGGCGGAGGCGTTTGGTTTTTATCCGACCGATCACGACGGCGCGGCGACGATTCTCAACACCTGCGGACGCGCGCTGATCTTCGGCGACAAGAGCACGATGGCGCAGTACGCGAACAACCCGGCCATCCAGTTGCACGGGCCGGGCTGGAGCAAGTTCCTCATCGGCGAGGACTGCATCGAGAACTGGCGCGACTACATCGACGTGATCGCCGGCGCGATCAGCGACAACGGCGGGCGCAGTTGCATCAATGCCTCGGCGGTGGTGGTGCCGAAATACGCCGCCGAGATCGCCGATGCGCTCGCGCAAAAGCTCGGCCCGGTGCAGCCCACCACGCCCGAGGACGAGAAGGCTCGTCTCTCCGGCTTCGCGAACGTGAAGATGGCCGACTTCATTGACGCGCAGATTGACGACGGTTTGAAAACGCCCGGCGCCGTGGACGTGACCGCGAAGTACCGCAACGGCTCGCGCAAAGTGATTTTCGAGGGCGGCACCTACATGCGCCCAACCATCGTGCAGTGCGACTCCTTCGCGCATCCGCTGGCGAACAAGGAATTCCTCTGTCCCTACGCCAGCGTGGTGACGTGCCCGCAAAGCGAGATGCTGCACAAGATCGGCTACACGCTCGCGTGCTCGGCGATCACGAAGGACCCGAAGTTCATCAGCGAGATCGAAGCCTTCGCCGAGATTGATCGCCTGAACATCGGCCCCGTCTCGACGATGGCCATCTCCTGGGACCAACCGCACGAGGGCAACATGTTCGAGTTCCTATGGAAGCGGCGCTCCATCGAGCGCGCTTGGTGACGCGCCCGGTGCGTTCCACGACAAAACGGGGAGGTTGACTGTCTTGCTGGCGCGCAGGAAACATTTTGTCCTTCAACACGACTCGACTTGTCATGCAAACAAACTTTCGCCGGCTGGTGTTCAGTCTGATGGCAGGCGCGACCCTGCTTTTTCCCGCCGTCCTGTCCGCGCAGGTCAAAAACGTCCTGCTGGTGATAGCGGATGACGTGGGGACGGATGCGTTGGCGCTGTGGAATACGAACGCGGGCGCGCAACTCCCGCCCACGCCGAACATCAACGCGCTGGCGCAGCGGGGCGTCGTCTTCCGCAATGCCTACTCGTATCCGTCGTGCTCGCCAACGCGGTGCGCGATTCTTACCGGGCGCTACGGGTTTCGAACCGGGATCGGCGGGGCGATTGCGGACCCCGGCGATCCGTATCTGTCGCCGCGCGACTTCACCATCGCGAAGGCGTTGGGCGCGAATCCTCAGTGGGGCATCCGGCACGCGCACGTCGGCAAGTGGCATTTGAGCACGAACGCGCTGGACCCAAATTTTCTTGGCGGCTGGAGCCATTACTCCGGGTTCCTCGCGGGGGAGCGTTCGAGTTACTACAACTGGGAAAAGACGGTGAATGGCGTGACGACGGTCAGCACGAACTACGCGACCTCGGACAACGCGACGGACGCGCTCAATTGGATCAGCGCGCAGGGGACCAACCGTTGGTTCCTGTGGTTCGCGCCGAAGGCGGCGCATTCGCCCTTCGAGCCGCCGCCACAGAACCTGCACACCTACTCCGTCACGACCAACTCGTCCGACCAGGAAAAATATCGCGCGATGATTCAGGCGCTGGACACGGAGTTGGGCCGGGTGTTCACGAACGTCAACCTGGCTGAGACGATGGTGGTGTTCCTCGGCGACAACGGCACGCCGACGGAAGTGGTGCAGACGCCGTACGACAGCTTCCACTGCAAGGGCACGCTGTTCGAGGGCGGCGTGCGCGTGCCAATGTTCGTCGCCGGGGCGGGCGTGGTGGGCAGCAACCGAACGAGTACGGCCATCGTCCACGCCGTGGATTTGTCTGCGACGATGCTGGAAATGATGGGCGTGACCCTGACCAACACGCGGCCGACGAATTTGGTGTTCGACAGCCGCAGCTTCGCCGCCGTGATGCGCGACGAGGTGTGGACGCCAGCCGAGCCGGTGATTCTGATGGAGAATTTTGGCGGGGTGATTCCGGTGCCGCTCGAAGGCGTGGCGGCGCGCGGTCAGCGTTACAAGCTGGTACGGCT
>JANOAY010001026.1:0-4236 GCA_031411375.1 Pedosphaera sp.
CCATCCGTCGTCACCCAACGCGGGCTGACTGTCTCCCTCTCCCAGCGGGAGAGGGCCGGGGTGAGGGAGATCGGCGGCATTTCCCAACACGCATCATTCTTCACCGACGCCTCCCCGACCTTGGACCTTGGACCTTGGACCTTGGACTCCTCAGCCCGATGAACTTCCAATTCACCCATCCGCTCTACCTGCTCGCGCTGCTTCCCGCGGTGGCGTGGACGTTGTGGTTGTTTTGGAAATCAGATGTGCAAATCGGCGCGACACGCCGATGGATTGCGCTCGTGTTGCGCGTCGTGATTGTCACCGCGCTGGTGCTGGCGATGGCGGGAGTGCAATGGCGGCAGCCGCAGGAGGGCGTGAATGTGATGTTCGTGCTCGACCGTTCGGACAGCGTGCCGTCGGCGCAGCAGGAGGCGGCGTTCAAATACGCGATGCGCGCGTCGGCGGAGAAGGATGAGAAAGACCGCGTGGGCTTCCTCGTCTTCGGCAGCGAACCGGCGCTCGAATCCACCGTGGGCAACGCGCTCGATCCTCAGAAAGAAAAAATCTTCGCCGTCGTCGGCACGGATCGCACGGACCTCGCGGGCGCGGTGCGGCTCGGCACGGCGGCGTTTCCCGAGACGGGTCAGAAGCGTCTCGTCGTGCTCTCGGACGGCAATGAAAACATCGGCGACGCGCTGAACGCGGTGCTCTCCGCGAAGCCGCTGGGCGTGACCATTGATGTGATTCCGATGGGCGTGGCGCGCGGCAATGACGTGTCGCTGCAACGTCTCGGCCTGCCGACGCGCGTGAAGAAGGGGCAGACGATTGAGGCGAAAATTTTCGTGCAGTCGGATCGCAAGCAGAAGGGCAAGCTGCGGCTCTATCGCGATGAACAATTCCTCGGCGAGCAGGAAGTGGAACTCGAATCGGGCAAGAATCTCTTCACCTTCCCGCAGACGCTGAACGAGCCGAACTTCTACACCTACTCGGCGCAGATTGATGTGCCGGGCGACATCATCCCACAGAATAACCGCGCCACGGCGTTCGTGAACGTGCGGGGCGATCCGCGCATTCTGCTCGTGTCCTCGGACGTGGCGGAGGACGCGACGCTAGCGGCGGCGCTGCGCTCGGCGAACATCGAACTGCGCGTCATTGGCGTGGACAAGTTTCCCGAGTCGCTCGCGGAGTTGCAGAGTTACGACTCCATTTTCATCAGCAACATCGCGGCAGGCGATCTTGGCGACCGGCTGATGAAGCATCTTGAAAGCGCGGTGCGCGATTTCGGCGTGGGCCTCGTGTGCGTGGGCGGCGACCAGACTTACATGGCGGGCGCGTACAAAGGCACGCCGCTGGAGACGACCCTGCCGGTGACGATGGAACTGGATTCCAAAAAAGTGCTGCCGCCCGGCGCGGTGGTGCTGGTCATGCACGGTATGGAATTTGGCAACGGCAACCAGGTTGCGCGCGATTGTGCGCAGGGCGTGCTCGCCGCGCTCGGGCCGCAGGACGAACTCGGCCTCGTGATGTGGGACGGCACGGAGCGCTGGGTGCAGGAGTTGAAAAAGGTCGGCGACAAAAAAGAGGCGAGCCGCGCCATCGCCGGTATGAACCAAGGCGACCTGCCGGACTTCAACGGCGTGATGGGCAAGGCTTACGAGGCGCTGAAGAAATCCAACGCAAGTTTGAAGCACATGATCGTGTTCAGCGACGGCGACCCCGGCGCTCCTTCCGCGCAACTGATGAGCGACATCGTCTCGGCGAAGATCACCGCGAGCACGGTGTTGATCTCCGGCCATGCGGGGCCGCAGACAATGCAGTTCATCGCGGACGCGGGGCGCGGGCGCTTTCACAACGTCCTTTCGCCGAACGATCTGCCGCAGATTTTCATCAAGGAGACGATGGTGATTTTGAAGTCGGCGATTTACGAGGAGCCGTTCCAGCCGAAGCTCGTGGCTTCAACCGAACTCGTACGCGGCATCGGCGCGGGTGAGTATCCCACGCTGCACGGCTACGTGAGCACGCAGCCGAAGCCACGCGCCGAGGTGCCGTTGCACACGCACAAAGGCGATCCGCTGCTGGCGCACTGGCAATATGGATTGGGCCGTGCGGCGGCGTTCACGAGCGACGCGAAGCCGAAGTGGGCGCGGCAGTGGAAGAACTGGGACAAGTACCGCCAGTTCTGGGTGCAAACGGCGCAGTGGAGTTTGCGCCGCGTGGAGAACGCGGACTTCACGACCGAGGTGAACATTGACAAGGGCGAGGGCGTGCTGACCGTCGAGGCGCTGGACGCGAAGGGCGAATACAAAAACTTCCTGAACCTGCAAACTGTCGTGGTCAGTCCGAAGGGCGACCGGCAAATCGTGCGTCTGGAGCAGACGGGGCCGGGCCATTACGAGGCGCGCTTTCCGACGAAGGAGATCGGTGGCTATTCGCTGAACCTGATGGACATCCAGGACGGCAAGGTCGCGGGCCAGCAATTCCTCGGCGCGAGCGTGAACTACTCGCCGGAGTTCAACGCCACGGAGCCGAACCTGCACTTGCTCCAGCAGATTTCTGAAATCAGCGGCGGCAGAACCCTCCCCATCCAGCCCACGACGCGGGAGGACAATCCATTCCTCCACGACCGGAAGAAGACTTTTCAGCCGCAGGACTTGTGGGAGTGGTTGATGAAGCTGGCCATCTGCCTGTTCCCGCTCGACGTGGGCGTGCGGCGCATCCAGATCGACCGCGCGGAGTGGCTGAAGGCGACGGAGAGTTTGCGGCGCTGGCTGTTCTTCTGGCGCGTGAAGCCGCGTGCGGTGGAGTCTGATGAATCACTGGGCGCGCTGCTCTCCCGCCGCGAGCAGGTGCGCGCGGCCACGCCGTCGGCGGTCACGCAGCCGGCGCCGGAGTTGTTTCAGCCGGTGCGTGCGGTGGAGTTGGGCCGGAGCGAGATGAGTTCAAATCCAGTGGAGTCAGCCGCGCCCGTTGTCACCGACGACAGCCCGAAGAAGTCCGGGCCGCCCGGCGGCACGACCAGCCGCCTGCTCGAAGCGAAGAAGCGGGCGCAGCGGCGGAAGGAGTAAAGGAACTGCGGACCGCCGAGTCCGCAGGTGTTCTTCGCGGACTTGGCGTGAGGTATTTCGGAAACAAGATGCCACCATTTGTTCCGCCGGACACGGCTGTCCGCCGCTCCATCCATCAATCCGATGCCGCAAACCCATCACTCCGGCGCATCATTTTGAGGCGGTGGCTTGGTGAGGCGGGTGTGGAAGCGTGCCGTTCTCCGGCTGAATCCTCAATAAACCGGTGTTCAATGGGGGAAAATACTTGTTGTCAAAGGATAGGACACTCCGTAGAAAACCCGCACTGCACCAGACGGTGCGACAGGCAAACCGTTTTTGCCTGCGGTAATACGCATACAAAACAAAACCAAAAAACAAGCGAGGAACAGAATGACGAAAGTTAACAAATGGACATTGGGCCTGGCCGCCGTCGGGTTGGTCAGCATCCCGGCCGTCGTGCAGGCCGAAGAAAAGCCGAATCAGCTTCTGACGGCTCTCTCTTCCACCACCATCAGCGGCTACGTGGACACGTCCGCGCAGTGGACCTTGGGCAGCGGCAACGCCAATCCCCCGGGCTACAGCTACAACAAGTCCGCCAAGCAGGACGGCTTCAACATCAACGTGGTGGACCTCCAGTTGGAGAAGCCCCTGGATGAAGGCACCTGGTCCGCTGGCTACAAGGCGGAACTCTGGTTCGGCCCCAACAGCGCCGGTCTCGGCAACAACTCCGGCCTCGGTGACGGCGGCAATGACGTCGCGATCAAGCAGGCCTACGTCGCGCTCCGCGCCCCCCTCGGCAACGGTCTCGACATCAAGATCGGCACCTGGGACACCATCATCGGCTACGAAGTCGCCAACTCCGGCAGCAACCCGAACTACACGCGCTCCTATGGTTATACCTACGAGCCGACGTCGCAGTCCGGCGTGCTCGCGTCCTACCAGGTCAGCAAGGTCGTCGGCATCAGCGGCGGCGTGGCGAACCTCTGGAGCCCCGGCATCGGCGGCGGTGTGGATCGTTCCCCCCGTTCCGAATCCAAGAAATCTTATCTCGGCTCTATCACCCTCACGGCTCCTGATAGCTGGGGTGATTTCGCCGGTTCTGCGTTCTACGCGGGCGTGGTGGACGGCTACAACACCTCCGTTGGCAACGACGTGACCAGCTATTATCTCGGCGTGACGATTGCGACGCCCATCAAGGCGCTCAAAGTCG
>JANOAY010001027.1:0-1751 GCA_031411375.1 Pedosphaera sp.
GCATCGAAGGGCGCGTGGACGGAGAACTGCCAGTAGTTGAGAAAGAACGGACCGTCCTTGTGCTTCTCCATCCAGGCCACCGCTTCATCGCTCATGCGATCCTCGATGTGTTCCGCCGGCGTGCGCTCCTTGAAGTCCTTGAACTTCCACGGCGCGACGAAACTGCCCGCCGGGCCGGGGCCGGCATGATGCGGCACATCCACGTCGAAGCCATGTTGCAGCGGCGAATACGGCTCCGGCCCGAGATGCCACTTGCCGAAGTGCGCTGTGGCATAACCCGCCTGCTTCAGCGCCTCGGCCAGCGTGAAGTAGTTCGTCTTGAAGCGCGTGACGCTCTCGCATTGCAGCGCCTTGTTGCTGGCTGGTGCCCTCGCTTGCACGGACGCCTCCAGCCTCACCTCGGGCACATGACAGTTCGGTGCGGTGATCCCGATGCGCGCCGGACTCTGCCCGGTGAGCAGACTCGCCCGCGTGGGTGAACACAACGGACTCGCCGAATACGCGCGCGTGAACAGCATCCCGCGTTTCGCCAGCCGTTCGAGATTCGGCGTCTGATAGAACTTCGTCTTTCCGTACAGCGTCGTGTCGCTCCAGCCCAAATCGTCGGCGAGGATGAAAACAAGGTTCGGCCTCACCGCATCCGCGGCTACGCCCTGGCCGCAACAAAACGCCAGGAGCGCAAAGAGAGCTGCGGTGAATTTCATGGGCGTGTTTCTCCTGATCATTTTGCCGGTGCCGCCGGCTTCTTGCCCGGAGTCTTCGCGCTTACGACATCGCCCGCCGCTCGCGCGTGCGTGGCGCGGACGCCCGTGAGCGCATCGCCGAGATCGGCGCGGGCCTTGGCAACTTCGGCTTGCAGGCGCGCGACGATTTCGGGATTCGCGCTGGCCACGTCGCGAGTTTCGCCGGGGTCGTGCTTGAGGTCGTAGAGCGCGAGGCCGATTTTCTCGACGCGATAACCGTGCCGGCTGGCGATGCCGCGAATGCCGGAGATTTCAATCGACAGCGGCTTCATGTTCTCCCAGTTGGACGGCTTGCCGCCTTTGCCTGGGGCTGCCGCGACGGTGAGATACTCGTGCGGCAGGTGCAGCTTCCAATCGCCGACGCGCACGGCCTGCAATTCTTCGCCGGAGTAAAACCAGAACACCTCGCGCCCCTTCGCGCCCTTCTCGCCGAGCAGGAACGGCGTGAGGTCCAGGCCGTCGATTTTCGTCGCCGGCAGCGCGGCCCCGGTCAGGCGCGCGAACGACACGGCGAGATCCATCGTGGTGATGAGTTCGTCGGTCACGCGACCGGCGGGCATGCGGCCCGGCCAGCGCATCACGCACGGCACGGCCACGCCGCCGCCGAACGCCGTGAGCTTGCCCTCGCGCAACGGCCCCGCGGAACCGGCGTGCTCGCCGTATGACAGAAACGGCCCGTTGTCCGACGTGAAGACCACCAGCGTGCGCTCGTTGAGTCCGTGCTTGCGCAGCGCGGCCATGATTTCGCCGACCGACCAATCGAGTTCCTGCACGACATCGCCGTAGAGGCCGCGTCCGCTCGTGCCCTTGAACTTCGCCGACGCGAAGATCGGCACATGCGGCATGACGTGCGGCACGTAGAGGAAGAATGGCTTCTCCTTGTTGCGCTCGATGAACTTCACCGCGCGCTCCGTGATGCGCCGCGTGAACTGCGATTGATCGGGATCGAGTTCCACGACCTTTTCATTCTCGTAAAGCGGCAGCGAGGGAATGCCGCGCGTGACGGGA
>JANOAY010001028.1:0-2337 GCA_031411375.1 Pedosphaera sp.
CGGCGGGCGCACCATGGAGTCACTCATCGAAGCCGGGCTGGTCACCGGCGTGCTCGACATCACCACCACCGAGTGGGCGGATGAGCTGGTCGGCGGCCTTCTCGGCGCCGGTCCCGCGCGCTGCGAAGCCGCGGCGAAACACGCCGTGCCCGCCATCGTCACGCCCGGCTGCCTCGACATGGTGAATTTTGGCGCGCGCGAGACGGTGCCGGCAAAATTTGCCGGACGGCTTTTCTACCAGCACAACCCGCAGGTGACGCTCATGCGCACCACGCCCGACGAGTGCCAACGACTCGGTGAAATTCTTGCCGAGAAAGTGAACGGCTCGCAGGCGCCCGTCACGGTGCTGCTCCCGCTGCGCGGCATCAGCGTGATCAGCGCGGCCGGCCAGCCGTTCCATGATCCGGCGGCGGATGCGGCGCTGTTCGCTTCGTTAAAGGCCAACCTTCGCAAAGACATTCCGCTGCGCGAACTGGACTGCACCATCAACGATTTCTGTTTCGCTGAAGCCTGCGTCGAGGAACTGCTGAAAAACATCGCGGCCCGGCGCGGGTGAGAGTCCCGGGCGCGCCAGCATCCCGGTCGGCAAGCTCTTGCTTGTCGCAGCCCGGCCTCATTTTCTACCGCCTGTGCAGGAAGCGGAACGGCGCGGACCTTCTCCGCTCCTGCCGCGGTGCGCAGCGCGATCCGGGCTTGATGCAGTCACCCGGAGCCGGCACTCCGCCAGTTCGGCCTCGAATTTGTTTGGCATTTGGGCCGTGGATTTTGAAGCTGCGCCGAGTGAACATCCCTGAACACCGCAAGGCCATCGACAAGCTCGACGCGCAAATCGTCAAGCTGCTCAACGAGCGCACGAAACACGTCCTCGGCATCGGCGACGCCAAGCTCAAGGCGGGCGAGGAGATTTACGTGCCGCACCGCGAGCGCGCCGTGCTCGACCGCATCTGCAAGCTGAACGACGGGCCGATCACGAACGACGGTTTGCGCGCCATCTACCGCGAGGTGATGTCCAGCGCGCTCTCGCTGGAGAAGACGATGACCATCGCCTACTTCGGCCCCGAGGCGACCTTCACGCACCAGGCGGCGCTGCGGAAATTCGGCGCGAGCCTCAACTACTCCGCGCAGAGAACCATCGCTGACGTGTTCACCGAGGTGGCGCGGCAGCGCGCGGATTACGGCGTGGTGCCGGTGGAGAATTCCACCGAGGGCGTGGTCACGCACACGCTCGACATGTTCGCTGATAGTGAACTCAAGGTCGTGGCGCAAATCGTCATGCGCGTGCAGCAATGCCTGATGAGCAAGAGCGCGAAGAAGGACATTCAAAAACTGTTCGTGCATCCGCAGTCACTCGCCCAATGCCGCGGGTGGATTCAGAACCACTTGCCGCATGTGGAGATCATCGAGAGTTCCTCGAACGCGCGCTCGGCGGAACTGGCCGCGAAGACCAAAAATTCCGCCGCGCTCGGCGGCACGCTGGCCGCGCAGCGTTACGGACTCGACGTGCTGGAAGCCGACATTCAGGACAACGCGACGAACACCACGCGCTTCCTCGTGCTGGGTCGTCAGTGCAGTCCGCCCACGCCTTCCGCTTGCTCGGGCGCGACTCAATCTTCGTCATGTTCAACCGGTAGCGGCGGAAGATGCCGAGCGACGTGTGCAGCGCGCCGACCTGGTGCGGAATGCTGAACATGAGGCTGGTGCGATCCTGCTTCGTGGGCGGACTGCACTGGCGACCCAGCACGAGAAAGCGCGTGGTGTTGGTGGCGTTGTCCTGGATGTCGGCTTCGAGCACGTCGAGTCCGTAACGCTGCGCGGCGAGCGTGCCGCCGAGCGCGGCGGAGTTCCGGGTCTTGGCGGCCAGTTCCGCCGAGCGCGCGTTCGAGGAGCTCTCGATGATTTCCACATGGGGCAAATGGTTGTGAATCCACGCGCGGCACTGCGCCAGCGACTGCGGATGCACGAACAGTTTCTGAATGTCCTTCTTCGCGCACTTGCTCATCAGGCACTGCTGCACGCGCATAACGATCTGCGCCACGACCTTCAAATCGCTGTCCGCGAACATGTCGAGCGTGTGCGTGACGACGCCTTCGGTGGAATTTTCCACCGGCACCACGCCGTAATCCGCGCGGCTCTTGGACACTTCGTTGAAAACATCGCCAATCGTCCGCTGCGCGGAGTAGTTCAGGCTGGCGCCGAATTTCCGAATCGCCGCCTGATGCGTGAACGTCGCCTCGGGGCCGAAGTAGGCGATGGTCATCGTCTTCTCCAGCGAGAGCGCGCTGGACATACCATGAGCCTCGGGGCCTTCGGCTACCTGGAGAAGCCGCTCAGCGTCGC
>JANOAY010001029.1:0-2359 GCA_031411375.1 Pedosphaera sp.
GCGGGCTGGTATTGGAACTCGGATTACTCGTGGGGCTGGGCGGCGTTTCACTATGGCCGCTGGTATCATCACGGACGCGCGGGCTGGGTGTGGACGCCCGGCACCGTGTGGGGCCCGTCGTGGGTGAGCTGGCGCTACTCGGAAGGCTATTGCGGCTGGGCGCCGCTGCCGCCGGAAGCGCACTACCGCTCGGGTTTTGGCTTCACCTACTACGGACGCGGCGTGAGCGTGGGCTTTGATTTCGGACTCACCGACTACCACTATTCGTTCGTGAGCATCGGAAATTTTTGCGACTATGCGCCGAACCGCCACTACCTCTCGCGTCATCACACGCGGAACATTTATAACCACACCACGGTCATCAACAACTACGTGGTGGGGAACAACAACACGATCATCAATCGCGGTGTGAGCCGGGAAACCGTGATCGCGCGCAACGGTGCGAACAGCGTGCGCGAAGTCTCGGTGCGCGAACGGTCGTCCCGCGAACTGGGCGGCGTGCGCACGGGGGTGCGCGCGGAGCAAATCGAACGGCGCGGCAATGAGAGCGTGGTCTATCGCACGGAGCTGCCGAAGACGCCGCCGGTCGTGCGCACCGCTTCCTACCCCACGCGCGGCGGCGCCAGCGCGGGCCAGGCCACGCCGAACACCGTTTCGCGCCGGACTGAAACCGGCGCCACGCCCTCGGGCAGCAACCCGATCACGTTCAACCGCACGACGACGGGCAGCGGCGTGGTGGGCGGAAGTCCTGCGGTCGAAGCGCCGGCGACCCGCACGCCGCGCGGCTCCGAAGTCTCACGCGGCTCGACGGGCCTCCCGCGCAACAGCAGCCCCGGTGTCAATGTCCCGGTGACGCCGCGCACCGCGCCGGGCGCAAACACTCCGGCCCACGGAGCCTCCACCGAGACCGTGCGCCCGAGCCGTGCGCTCTTCGGCGAGTCCGGGGCCGGCACGACAGCGCCCGAAGCGCGACGCAGCGAACCGTCCACGCGCGGCCTCAGTGCGCCCGCGCCCGGCACGATTCCGCAACGCGGTTCCACTTCACGCGGCAGCGAGGCGGGCGGCACTGGCGTCAGCACGCGCAGTTCGGCGGTGCCAAACTACAGCGCGCCCGCCGCGCGTTCCTATGCTGCGCCCTCGGCCCCAGTCAGCGCGCCGCAATCGTATGGCCGGGCCGAGCCCCGCCAGCCGATGACTTCCTCGCCACGCGCGGCCGAGCAATCGCCACGCGCATCCGCGCCGAGCTACTCGGCCCCGGCCCCGGTCGCACCGCGCGCCAGCGCGCCTTCGGGCGGCGCACCGTCCAGCGGACGCGGTTCGTCCGGCGGCAGCAGCGGCGGCGGACGCACTGAGTCCGGCGGACGCGCCAACGACCGCGGTCGTTGAACGAAAGCCACGGTTTCACCAGCTCCGAACCAGCAAGGGTTCGGAGCTTTTTTTATTCCCGGCGCGCGGACTTTCCTGTCCGCAGCAGGCCGCGAACTGCGGGGCGCATCCGATGGTCAACCAGCCTCATTGCTCAGCGGCTTGGTGCGGGCGGAAAAGCCCGCGCGCCGGGCTGCGGAATGAAATTTTTTGCGAAGCGTGACTCGCGCCGGTGTTTTGCTTTAATTCGCGCCGTGGGAATCACGCTCCGCCAGTTCGAGGAACTTCAGAGTCGCGCGCATCGCAAGACGCGCGCGCCGGAAGTGGCGGCGCGCGTTTCCATCACGCACTCCATCATTCTTGGCATTGATCCTTCCGTGCGCGGCACGGGCTACGGGCTGCTACGCGTGACGGGACGGCAGCTCACGGCGCTCGCGCATGGCACGGTGCGCTGCCCGGCCAAGTGGGAACGCTCGCGCTGCCTCGCGCAGATCGCCCGCACCATCCGCGAGCAGATTCAACTGCACCAGCCGACGGTGTGCGTGGTGGAAGGACTCTTCTACGCGCAGAATTTCCAGACCGCGCTCATCATGGGCGAGGCGCGCGGGGCCAGCCTGGTTGCGGCGGCGGAGGCGGGACTGGAGATTTTTGAAATCGCGCCGCGCAAAGTGAAGCAGGCCATTGTCGGCTACGGCGCGGCACAAAAGCTCGCCGTCGCAAAAATGGTGCAACGCATGTTGAGCCTGCCCGAACCGCCCGAGGCCGACGCCGCCGATGCGCTCGCGCTCGCGCTGGCCTTCGCGCAGACCAATTCACGCCACAGTCTGGAGCAACCCAAGCGCGTGTAAGATGAATTCCAACCCCAAAATCCCAGGCAGGCACGGCGCTTGTTCTTCCGGTTTCAGCTTTCTGCTTTCCGCTTTCTGTTTTTCCCAATGATTACTTTTCTTCGCGGCAAACTGGTTGAATCCGTTCCCACGCAAATCACCGTCGA
>JANOAY010001030.1:0-1672 GCA_031411375.1 Pedosphaera sp.
CTTGAGATAAACGCCCGAGTCCATCGGCGCATGTTTTTCCCAGACGGTTTCGCCCTTGAGCGTGAGCTTCGCAAAGCTCTTCACCTGCTGATACGCGGTGACGTAGAGAAACTGTTCCTTTCCTTCGGTGATGACTTCCAGCCCGTGCCCGCCGCCTTGGAATTGCTGCCCGAACGCGCGCACAAACTTCCCCTTCTCATCAAACACGAAGATGGACGGGTGCTCCTTCAAGTTCTCACGCCCCTCATGCGAGACGTAGAGCAGACCGTCGCGAACCACCGCGACGTAGTGCGTGGTCTGCCACGAGTATTTGTCCGGCAACTGCGGCCAGTGGTGCTGCACCTCGTAACGATGCGCGCCCGTGCCGACGACAAGCTGGGTGTCGGACTTTTGCGCCGTGAGCACGCGCGGCATGGTGAGCGCAGCGGCGGCAGCGGTCGTGGTGGTGGCAAGGAAACGGCGGCGAGTGATGAATGGCTTCATAAAATGTCTGGCAACAAGTTCACGGCTTGGAATGCGCGAAGTGTAGGAAGCGGCGCGCGCCGCGCAATCTTTCACTGAGGAGTGCAACGCCAAGGCTCGCTGTGAAATTTGAGACCTTGGTGAATGGGCGCGCCATCCCCTCCCCAGAGGAGAGGGAGAACGGCATTCAGCCTCACTGCTATGCAGCGCGTTCGATTCGTCGAGCGCTGGCTGACTTTCTCCCTCGCCCGGCGGGAGAGGGCCGGGGTGAGGGAGAACGCGCCCGCTTCTTCCCAGATGCCGTCTCAATGGTGGCAACGGCAATTCGCGCCGGCGGGCCTTCTCAGTCCGCCTTGTTCTTCCGCGTATCACACCGCCCCGCCGCATACGCCTCGAACACGCGGCGGATTTCATCCCGCACCCTGCGGAAGACTTGCATCTGTTCCTCCTCCGTCCCCGTGGCGTGTGCCGGATCGAGGAACGGCCAGTGATGCCGGTTCACTTGGCCGGGGAACATCGGGCACGCCTGGTCCGCGTTGCCGCAGACGGTGATGACGGTCTCGACGTTCTGGTTCAGGAACTCGTTGAGATGCTTCGAGGTGTGTTGCGAGATGTCTATCCCGACCTCGGCCATCGCCTTGATGGCGAGCGGATGCACGTAGCCCGCCGGTTTGCTGCCCGCGCTGGCGACTTGAAACGTCCCGCCGCTCGCCGCGCGGAGAAAGCCTTCGGCGAGATGGCTGCGACAGGAATTGCCCGTGCAAAGCACGAGGACGGTGGGGAGATGAGTGTTCATGATGATGATGGTTTCAGCTACAGCAACCCGCCGCCTGAAACGTCGGCAACGGTTTGAAAGCCAGCGCACGGTTCAACGCCGGCGGCGCGCACTGATCCGGCGCCAGGCAGGCCGTGCGTTTGATCCCGAGGCGGATGACCAGCGTGTCGCCCTGCGTCTCGATGGACTCGATGGGGAAGTGCGCGATGAACGGTGCTTCGTGCTCGATCTCCACTTCCAGATCATCCGCGCCGAGCAGTTTCGCGCCGTGCGCAAAAATTTTCAGCAGCTTGCCCGCGTCCAGCCGGTGCTCGGTGTCGTCGGCAAACCACGTTTGCAACTGGCACGTCGAGGCCGTGCGGTAGGTGCCGCCGCAGTCCACAAACTGTTTGTCGAGCCGCGCCAGTTCCGTGACGTGCGCGTGCGGCGGCACCG
>JANOAY010001031.1:0-13684 GCA_031411375.1 Pedosphaera sp.
CGGGCGGGGCGCATGGTTACGAACCGCGCGCGGGCAAGCCAAGGAAAAGGTGTTCCACCTTCACTGTCCCGTCGCCGGCGCCGCCATCTTCTCCGCCTGGCGGATGTATTCGTAGAGCGCGGTGATCTGTTTCTCCGCGTCGCCTTCGTAGTAGTCGGTGAGCGCACTTCTGCCGTCCTCGAAGTAGCCGGGCATCTTCGTCTGCGGATCCACGGCAAGCGGTGCGCGCATCCAGCGGAAGAAATACGGCTTGAGCAGGCGCGCGCCGGTCAGGCCGAAGTTCACGCCCTCGCTCTCGAAAACTTCCAGCGCAGGCAGATCGTTGATCGCGTGGCAGGAGATGCACGAGAGGCCGTTGTCCTTGCCAATCATCTTGTGGCCGATCTTCGCGGCCTCTTCATCAATCACGCCTTCCGCTCGCGTCTTCGGCGCGTAGCCCTGCTGCATGGCCATCGCCTCGGCGAGCAGCTTGGCGCGCGACTTGAAGGCCGGCATCCGCGCGTCCACCCACGGTTCGCCCTTGGGATGAAGGTCCGCGCGCACCTTGAACGGTTCGCCGCCGATGAACGCCGCCGCCCATTCCGGTTTCAATTTTCCGCCCAACGCCTCAAAGCCCGGCACCAGATCGATTTGCCCGTGACATGCGGTGCAACTGAGCAGCCGCGCCTCACGCGACGCAAACTCCAGCGGGCTGTGGCGTGAGAGTGAGGCGAAGTCGGTCTTCACGAACGCGGCCAGCGCCTCACGCTCCTTCGTATTGAACGCAAAGTTCGGCGCTTTCGACTTCTCATCGCGCTTCTCGGCGAGACAGCCCTTCGGTTCCTTCGCCAGTTTCGCGAGTGCCGGTGCAGTGAATTTATTTTCCAGCTTTGAAGCCGTGTGACAGTTCAGGCAGCCCGCGTTCTGCACGAGCAACTGGCCGCGCTCGATCAGTGCTTTGTCCGTGGGCGCGGCTTTCGCCTCCGTCTTGTCTGCGTGTTTCAGCAAGAACTCCGAAAGTTCCTTCGCCTCCGCGTCCGCAAGTTTGAAGTTCGGCATGCGAATCCACGCGAAGTGCTGCTCCGGTGTTTTCAAAAACTCCGCGAGCTTGCCCACGCTGAATTTCTCACCAACGTGCTTGAGGGAAATCTTCGCTGCATCGTTCTCGGTCTGGTCCGGTGCGTTGTGGCAACTGACGCAGTGCAACCGTTCGAAGATGGGCTTGCGCTCGTGATTCGAGTCGGCGGGCGTGGCGTTTTCTTCGCCCACCGCTTTCGCGCCCACGCCGGAGCGATTGGCGATTTCCTCCACGGCCTTGGGTGTCGTGGATGCGACCCTTGGCACGCTAGGGTCGTATTTGCTCAAGAGGTCGTTGACGTTAGTCAACATGACTTGGCGCATGACCGATCCATTGGGGTAGATCGCATTCGTCGAACTCAGATACGCCGCCATCGCCTCCGCATCCTCCTTCGCCTTCGGCCCGTGCAGCAGCTTCGGCATATAAACGCTCGCGCGCGTGGACTTCGGATCAAGAATCCACTTCGCCAGCCACTCATAATTTCGTCGCGCGCCGAGTCCGTCGAACGTCGGCGCGTCCATCGCCAGTTCCGGCACGGGCGCGGTGAACTTCTCCGTGTGGCACTTCGCGCAGCGATTCTCCAGGAACAACTCGCGTCCTTCATAGACCAGTTGCGCCTTCTGCAATTCCGGCGTGACGGCGTGCGTGATGATGCCGTTCGGAATCGGGTTCACGTTCGTCCCCTTCTCCGTCCAGCCCACGCGCAACGCGGAATCGCCGCCGCCCGCGCTGGTGAACGTGGCGCGCACCGCATTCGCGCCCTTGTTGATTTGCACCGATTCGCTCAACGCATTCGGGGCCGTCGCGTCGAGCACCGTCTTGCCGTTGATTTCTAGCTTGAGCGCGCCGCCCAGTTCCTCGGCTTTGAAAATGTAGTTCGCCCGCAAGTCGCCATTGATGCTGCCCTCGAAGACGGCGGTGAATTTTCCCGGCGGCAGAAACGGCGTTGCCGCCTGCCCGCCCTCGACGTACAGCCAGAGATTCGGCAGCACCATCGTGTCCGAAACTTTTCCATCCGCCGAAGAGAACTTCACCGCGAAGCCGTTCGTGTCCGCCGCCCGCGCGTTCACCAACAGAAAACCCAGGGCGCAAACAAGACTCCAAAGGAGCGCCGGTCTCCGACGCGGCGCGTTCATCGCTGACCACCGAGCCGGGTCGGAGACCGGCGCTCCAAAGACGCGCGACATGAACGACGAAAAAAATTTCCGAGTCATAATAATTCAGAGGCGGTGCGCCGCCCTGATGGGTCAGACGCTAAACAGCGGCCCGGCCATCAGCAAGGCGTTGCGAGCCGCGCTGGAGTTCAAGCTTCAGCTTGGCCGGAGGGCGCCGGGAGGCGGTGAGAGAACAAGCTGAAGCTTGGACTCGATCACGGCAGCAGCACGGCGCGGAAGAAGCCGTTGGTCGCACCGGGGACGAGATTCGTGAGCGTGAGGCCCGCGCCGGTCATGGTCTGCGTGCGCACGGGCGTCCAGATGTTCGTGGTCAGCACGGTTTGAAATCGATCCGATAGAGCGCGCCGCTGGAGCCGAGCACGCGCAGGTGGCCGTCGTGGAACGTCAGTTGGCCCCATTGTTTGTAGAGTCCCGTCGTCTTGTTCGTCGTCCCCGCTGTGGTCGTGACGGTGCGGTTCGTCGGCGCGATGGTGTAGGGCGCGGGGAGAAATTCCAAAGTCCACGGCACGTTGCCCAAGACGAAGAAGCGGTTGAACGGCTCGCGGAAAATCACCCCGTTGGTCGCGTTCCTGAAACGGTAGCCGCCGCCGAGCGTGCCAATGTTCGTCGGCTGCAAGCTCACTTCCAGCACACCGTAGATCAGCGGCGAACAAGTCGGGCAATCGGTCGCGCGGCGCGGCGGTTCGCCGCCGGTGTTGTTGCCGCCGGCGTTGCCCAGCACTTCGGCGGTGTTGATCAGGCCCACGGCCAGCGAGTCAATGGCGCGCACAAGGGTGTTGCCGGAGCCACCGAGGTAAACCGCCGCCGGCCAGGAGTTCACGTTCGTCGAGAGTTGCACGAGGATGGGGCCGCCGCTGTTGCCGGGATAACTTTTGATCTGTGTCGTGGCATAGACTTGGTTCAAGACGCCGCTCCACGGCACGGGCTGCTCGGCGGTCCGGTGCATCTTGCCGCAATCCTGCGCCGGGATGCCTTCGACCGGATAGCCGGCGAGGCTCGCGGAGGTCGCGATTTGCAACCACTCCTCGCCGGGCTTCGACACGAGGCAGCCGCTAAAGCCGCCGCCCACGCCGGTCCAGGTGAAGTTGAACGGCGCGTTCGTGGTGCGTCCGATGAAATTGGTTCCCGCAAAATAGAAGCTCACGTTCGTCACCGTGCCATCGCTGTCCGTGACGCTCGCCACCAGCGCGACACTGGCGGGCGCGGTGAAGATTGCGCCCGGCGCGGGATTGGTGAGCGAGATCGAAGGCGGCACGTTGCCTCCGGCGGACGGTGAGAAATTCGCCGTCACCGTCTTGTTCGTGTGCATGACCAGCGCGAGCGGGTTCGCCGTGCTGTTGCTGCCGCCGCTCCAGTTGACAAAAAACCAGCCCGGCTTCGGCGTCGCGGTCAACGTGACCACGGAGTTCGAGGCGAAACGATTTGTCGCAGGCGTGTAACCCGCCGTGCCTTCGCCGGTGATTTGCATAGTGAGGGCAAACTGGCCGGCGGAGAGATTGCCAAAGGTCGCGCCCACGGTTGGATTGGGATTCGTCACGATCAGTTCGCGCGGACTGATCGCGCCAGACAGCGCGCCGGTCCAGAACGCCAGATAACGCACGGGCGACGCGCTGGGCAGCGTGGTCAGCCGCACGGGCGAGCCATAGGGATAAAGCGCCAGCGCCGGAGCGCGCAGGATGGAACCGGTGGAGGCAGGATTGGTCAGCGTCGTGAGGGTCGTGCCGAAGATCGCTTGCGCGGTGAGGTTCGAGTTCAACGTCACGAACACGATGGGGGTCCGTGCCCGTCACGTCGCCCTGCCAGCCGAGGAAAGTCCAGCCAGGGAGATTCGTGGCGGTGAGCGTCACTGGCTGGCCCGGGGCGTAAAGCGTTTGCTGCGGACTGGCGAGGATGGGGCCGCGTCCGAGCACCGGCAGTTGGAGCGGCAGTGCGGGGATCACGAGGCTCGCCACGACGCTGGTCACGGAACCGCCGCCGCTCGCGACGACGACGGTGTAGCCGCCTTGGTTCGTGGTTTGGAAATTGGTCAGGCTGAACGTGGCGTTCGTCGCGCCAACGAGGTTCGTGCCGTTGAAGCGCCATTGATAGGTGAACGGCTCCGCGCCCGCCACCGAGACCGTGAGCGTGGCGTTGGAACCCACACCACGGCCTGGCTCTCCGGCTCCCACAGGATGAACGTCCCGTAGCCGAGCTTGCGGATTTTGTGATTGCCGGAATCAGCCACGTAAAGACTGCCCGCGCCATCAAGGTAATCCACGACGGCGTGACCCGCCAGCGTGGTCACGAGTCCGGCGGGCGTGATGCGACGCACCGAGGCGTAGTCGGTGGCGAACAACTGCCCGGCGCGATCCAGCACGAGTCCCTTGATCCCAGAAAATCGCGCCTCCGCGCCCAAGCCATCCGCGCTGCCCGCCAAGCCTTGAACTCCGCGAAGGTGGCGGCGGTGAGCGGCGCGACAACGGTGAGCACGGCGGGCGCGCTGGTGATGCTGCCAAAAACATTTGAGGCCACAACTCTGTAACTGCCGCATCAGACGGCAGCACATTGGTGAGCATGAAACTGGAGTCCGTGGCGGCGGGAATAGCCGCACCATTGAAGCGCCATTGATAAGCGTCAGCACCGGTCGCAGTGACGGCAAAGGTCGCAGGGCAGGTCGCGGCGGCGGTGAGATTGGTCGGTGATTCGTCCATGACCGGCGGCTGCGCGTCAGCCGTGACCGCCAGAACGAAGAGGGCGCAACTCGTCAGAACACGCGCCGAGACGGCATGGAGAAATCCACGATCAGGAACGGCGCAACCGTGTGAAAGCAGGGAGTTCATTAGGGGCCAGAGCCGCGGATGCGTAGCGGAATTATGACGCAGCGGCAATTTCAAAGTCCGGCGGAGGAGCGCGGCCATGAGCACCGGGGCGGGTGCGCGACGGGGCCGGGCGCGGTTCGGGCGGACGGGGCGGTCCAGGCTGTCGTGGTTGCTGCGCTGTTCCGGTTTCTCATGGCGAACCTGTTCACCAAAGGAAACGGGATCGGCGCGGCGGAGTTACGAATGACGCAGGAGAAACTCCAAAATCCAAAATCCCAAACAAACTCCAAGCTCCAAGAGCCGCGAGCACGGGATGGGCGCAGGCCGTCCGGCCAAAAATCGCCGGAGCGCAGACCGCCGAGTCCACGAGTTCATCGTCGCAGGCAAAACGTCCAGGTTGGGGCGGGTGATGATCGCGCGGACTCGGCGGTCCGCGCTCCCAGGCACCCGACTATTTCTGCAACCACACTTCCTCGATGTTCCAGAGCACGCGGTTCGGATCGAGCGTGCTCGCGCGCACGTTCTGCAGGTCGCCGCGCACGGCGGAGAAGGCGCGCATGGAGGCGAGGAAAATCATCGGCTGCTGCTCGGCGAGAATGGCCTGCACCTCGTGATAGAACTTCCGGCGCTGCTCGAGGTCGAGCGTCTTGAGCTGCGCGCTGATCAGAAAATCCATGCGCGCCTCCCAGTCGCTCGCGGGAAGTTTCTGCTGCGGAAACCAAGTGTGCGTGAAGCCGGTCGAGAGCACCACGTTCATGCCGTAGGTCGGATCGGGCGGGCCGCCGCCCCAGCCGAGCGAGAAGCAGTCGAAGTCGAACGAGGTGCTCGTCTTGTCCACCAGCGTGTTGAAGTCCACGGGCCGCCACACCAGGTTGATGCCGATCTTCTTGAGGTCCTGCTGGATGATGACCGACGACTTCTCGCGCCGCGTGTTGCCGGTGTTCGAGATCATCACAAACTCGACGGTGTTCCCGGCGCTGTCCTCCACGAGGCCGTCGTTGTTGCGGTCAATCATGCCGATCTCCTTGAGCAGCGCGCGCGCCTTTTCCGGGTTGTGCGGGTAGGTGGCGATGTTGGTGTTCAACCAGTGCGAGCCGGGCGTGGCGTAGTTGTAATTCGGCTCGCCGTAGCCCGAGAGCGCGGCGCGAATGATCGCCGGACGATCAATGGCAAAGGAAACCGCCTGACGAAACTTCGTGTTGAGAAACCACTTCTGCTTCACCGGATCGAGATACGGCTTCCCGGTCTTCGGATTCACGTTCGTGTTCTGGTTGAAGCAGATGTAGTCGCGCTCGCTGGCGAGGCCGATGTCGAGCAGTTGAAATTTTCCCTTCGCCGCCTCGCCCTTGAAGCGGTCAATTTCCTCGGGGCGCACAAATTCCAAAATGTCCGACTGGCCCGCGAGGAAGCGCAGGCTCTGCGCGTTCTGATCCGGCGTGGAGGTGAAAATAATTTCGTCTATGTAGGGGAGACGCGTGCCCTTGGCGTCCACGGCGAAGTAGTGCGGGTTGCGCTCCAGAACGGTGAGTTCGCCGGACTTGAACTGCTTCAAGCGATACGGGCCGGAGCCGACGACGTCCTCCGGCTTCGCGTTCACGCCGTAGGCGGACGGGAAACTTTTTTGCACCACGGCGTCCTGGAGTTTGTGCTTCGGCATGATCGGCACGCCCGCGCCGGCGAACTGGAGAAACGGCGCGTAAATGTCCGGAGTCACGATCTGCACGGTCAGGTCGTCAATCTTCGTGACGGCGAAATCCTTGCCCTCAATCTGCACCGCATCGCGCACGACACTGACCCAGTTGCTGGAGTAGATCAGCTCGTTGTAAGTGAAGACCACGTCGTCCGCCGTGAGCGGCTGGCCGTCGCTCCAGCGGAGATTCTTGCGCAGCTTGAACGTCCACGTCTTGTTGTCGGCGGCGACGGTCCACGATTCGGCGAGCGCGGGAAAAAAAGTCTGCGTCGGCACGTCCACGGCGGTCAGCCCGGCAAACATGCGGAGCAAGACATCGGTGGAAGAGGTTTCGTTGGCGGTGATGGGGTTGAAGGTTTTCGGATCGCCGAGCTGCGCGATGACGAGCCGCCCGCCGCGCACGCCCGGCTCGCATTTGGAAACGTAGGGCGGCGCGGGGAGCGGGGCGTCTGGCGCGGCGGTGCTGGCGACCGGTTGCTTCTCACCGCAGCTCACGAGCACAGCCGCGACGAAACCGAGCGCGAAAGCACGGCACGCGCGTGGAAAAAAGTTTTGCATCACGCCCGTGAGGCTATGCAGGCGCGAGGGCCTTTGAAAAGGCGGCAGATAAAAAACGCCGCCCGCCAGGGCTGTCAATTCGTCGTCAGGAATTTCAGCAGCTCAATCTGCTCGCGCTCGCCGAGCGATTCGAGCAGCCCTTCCGGCATGAGGGATTTTTCCGCCGTGCTGCGCTGCTTGATCGTCGCCTTGGGAATCACCGTCTCGCCCGTGGTGGCCCGCAGCGTGAGCGCGCTGGGCGTTTCGCCGGTGAGCAGGCCGGAGAGCGTCTCGTCGTCCTTCGTCTCCACGGTGGTCACTTGGAAATCGGTGCCGATGACGGCGTTCGGGGCGATGACGTTTTCGAGGAAGTAGCGGATGCCGTGCTGGCCCGCGCCCGTCAGTTCCGGCCCGAGCGGTGTGCCTTCGTTGCCGAGGCGGTGGCAGCTCATGCATAGCTTTTGGAAATGCTGGCGTCCGGCGTTCGCGCTGTAAGCCCAGAGCGGCGCCTCGTTGAAAATCTTTTCCAGCTTCGCGATCTGCGTCTGCTGTTCCGCCGGGGTTTTCTTGATGCGGCCCCACGTCGCGGTCACGCGCTGGTCCACCTCGGCGTTCTTCAAATTCGTCAGCCGCGTGATGTGAAACGCCGTCAACTGATCGCGCGGCACCTGGCCGGCCTGCACTGCGTTGAGCAGCGCGAGGGCGTAAGCGGGCCGCGCCGTGAGCGCGTCCAGCGCGGCGGCGCGCTCGCTGGGTTTGAAGTCCTTGAAGCGTTGTACGAGCGCGGTGGAAATCTCCGGCGTGTCGAAGCGCGCGAGCAGGCTGATGGTGGGCGCGCGAAACGCGGCATCGTCGATTAAGGACAGAAAGGACGGAAGCGATGCGCGGTCTTGCGCGCGGCTCAACACGGCGAACGCGTGGTCGCGCGCGGCCTTGTCCGCCTTCGGGTTGGCAAGCGCTTCGCGCAGGCGCGGGAAGGCCGTGGCATCGCCGAAGGACGCGGCCAGCCGCTCGGCCAGTCTTTGCACCGGTGGCTGCTTCGAGGCGTGGAGCGCAGGCGCAATCGCATTCCACGACTTCGGCATGGGCACGTTCGCGCGCGGCTCCATCGCGAGCCAGAGCGCGGCGAGGCGGCGGTGCAGCGCATCACCTTCCAAACTTTGCAGTGAACTCACCACGCGATTCAGCGCCTCGCCTTCCTGCGTGGCGGCGAACCAATGAATCCAGTCGGCGAGCTGCGGCAGCTTCGCCTGTCGCGCGATGGACAAACTTTTGTCGAGAGACGCCGTCGGATGGCGCGACCACTGCGTCGCCATTCCGTGCCAGAGCAGATACGGGAGGTTGTGGTCGTCCTTGTCCTCGCCGTGCTTGGCCAGCGCAGCAATGAGCGGCCAGGCTGCTTCTTGGGGAAACCGCTGAACCGCAGACGCGAGAGAACGCCGAACCACTGGCGATGGATCGCTCTCCGCCATATCCAGAAATTTGGCGCTCAAACGGGGGGTAATGGGGCCGCGCTCGACGGCCAGTTGCACCGCCCAGGCGCTCACAAAAGGATCACGATCGTCCAATGCGCCATCAATACGACCATCCTTCAATGTGTTTGCGAGGCTGAGAGCCCAAAGCGAGTTGAGACGAACCTTGGCATCAATGTTCCGCGTGGACAGGAGGAGCAACTTGTCCACCGCAGCCGGCGCCACGCCGGCATCCGTTTGGGCGCGCTCTTGCAAAAGGCGACGTGCCGTGCGCGCGAACCACTGGTTCTTGTGCGACTGAAGCCCGACGAGTTCCAAGTCGCTCTTCGCGGCGAGATTCACCTTCACCGGTTTGTAGCTGGCCTGCCACTGCATCCGGTAGATGCGACCATTGCTGCGGTCCCAGCGCTCGGTGTTCGGATTGTGGCAATGCTGCATGTCGTACCAATCAATGGAATACACCGCGCCGTCCGGGCCGTACTGCAGATCGACGGCGACGTATTTTGGATCGGTGCAGAAGAGCATGTCGCGTCCGGCGTGAACCGTGTCGTAGCCCGAGCCGTGCGGCTTGTTGATCTGCTGATTGATTTGGTGCCCGCCAAGATTGTGCGTGAAGAGATGTCCGCGAAATTCATCCGGCCAGTTGTCGCCGAGATAAATCATCGTCCCGACGTGTGAGTGGCCGCCGTAAATGGCATCGCTGCCGCGCACGCCCGCGCCGCCCGCGCCGTGATCGTAGCGCGCGGAGGAGAGCAGATAATTTCTGAACTCAGGAAACTCGCGCGGCGCATTCGCGATGATGAACGGCGCGTAGTTCGCGTTCACCTGGTTCCAGAACTGGCCGCCTTGGATGACGTGCGTCGTCGGCCCTTTGCCCCAGTAGCTGCGGCAGTGCGTCATGAACAACTGGCCGTGCTCGTCGTAGTCGAGGCCCCACGGATTGCTGCCGCCGTGCGCGAAAATCTCGAACGTGTGCCGCACCGGATGATACCGCCACACGCCCGCGCGCAGCTCGGGCCGCTCGCTCGCGGGCACGCCGGGCTTGCCGATGCGCGCGGTGTTGAACACGCCTTGAATGCCGTAGAGCCAGCCGTCCGGCCCCCAGAGAAAACTGTTCAGCGTCTCGTGCGTGTCCTGATAACCGAAGCCGTCGAGCAAGACCTGCGGCGGGCCGTCGGGGATGTCGTCGCGATTGCGGTCGGGAATGAAAAGCAGTTCCGGCGCGGCCCCGATCCACACGCCGCCGTGGCCGACCTCGATGGCGCTGGCGAGGTTCAACTTCTCGGCGAACACCTTGCGCGTCTCAAATTTTCCGTCGCCGTCCTCGTCCGAGAGAATCACCACCTTGTCCAAACCTTCGCCCGGCGCGCGCTTCGTCGGATAGCTGTATGCCTCCACCACCCAGATGCGCCCACGCTCGTCCCACGCGAACGCGATGGGCTGATGCAAATCCGGCTCGCCGGCGATGAGTTCCACTTTGAAACCTTCCGGCACGAACATCTGCGCGACAGTGCGCTCGGGTTCGGTCGTCGCCGGGCCGTTCGTGGGATTCGGTTTTAAGTGCCGCAGCACCGGACTGGATTGCAGCCGCTCCAGTTGCGGCAGCGCGTCCTCCGCACGCGCGCCTAAAATTGCGGCCAGAAAAAAAATTCCCGCGACGACAGCAATACGCCGTGCGTCTCGGAACAGTGGAATTGGCATGAGTTCGGTTAACGAAACCCAGTCGTGAAGTCAAAGCCACGCCTCGGAGCGCGTGGTTTTTAACCCGCAGCCACGTTCGCCAGTCGAGGGCGCAAGAACTTGCGGATACCGCTCCACATCTCACGTTGCTGCGGGTTGGAAAAACCCGCGCGCCGACGGATGCAGACCACTCTTTGACATTTCCGCGCCACCACGGATAGTCGCCGTCCGGTTCATTGGCAGTGGTATGCCAGTGTGCTGACCAGTCGGGCGGGCTGCTTTCTTTCACGGATGGTGGCCCGCCCATTCTTTTCCCGCAGCTCCTGGCCGCTGATAAACACGGACCTGACCAAACTCTCACCGCAGCGCCCGCAACAATTTGTCCAGCGACACCGTCGCGAAACTCGTGGCCGAGTCGCTCATCGCATAAGGGATGACCAGCTCGCGTCCGTGGAGCAGCGCGCCGCAGGTGTAGACCACGTTCGGCACGTAGCCTTCGCGCTCGTCCTCGTTCGGCGCGAGCAACGGTTCGCGCAGCCGGCCGATGACGCGCGTCGGATCTTTCAAATCGAGCAGGAAGGCTCCGATGCAATACTTCCGCATCGCGCCCACGCCGTGACTCAGCACCAGCCAGCCCGCTTCCGTTTCCATTGGGGAGCCGCAGTTGCCCAGCTTGATGAATTCCCACGGCTGCTCCGGCGCGAGCAAGCGCTGCGGTTCCGACCAAAAATGAAGGTTGTCCGAGAACATGATGAGAATGTTCTCGTCGTCCTGCCGCGAGATCATCGCGTAGTGGCCGTCAATCTTGCGCGGGAACAGCGCCATGCCTTTGTTCTGCGCGGCCGGACCGTTCAGCGTGATGAATTTGAAATGGAGAAAATCCCGCGTCTCCAGCAACTGCGGCAAAATCATTTTCCCGTCATACGCCGTGTAGGTCGCGTAGTAGGTCACCGTCCCGTCGTCATCCACGAACCGCACGAAGCGCGCGTCCTCGATGCCGTTGCTCTGGCTCGGTGACGACGGAAAAATCACGCGCTGTGAAACCGGCTGCCCCTTCGCGAAGCACACTTCGTAATTCGATTCCGCGAGCAGCAAGATTCCGCGCGCCGCGCGATCCGCCGCCGCATCGCCCGCCTCCGCGTGCTGGCGCTCCACCGGCAGCACGCGCCGCAATTCCTCCATCGTGAAGGAATCGCCGAGCTGCTCCAGCACACACCGGCAAAACTTGTTCTGCACGCCCAGTTCCTGAAGTTTGCGCGCGAAGAGCGCCTTGTCATACGCCGCATTCGGCACGCGCTCCGGCTCCGTCGCGAACTCCACCGGCGGCGTGAGCGTGATGCGATGCTGCGCGCTGATCACGCCTTCCCGAAAGGTGATCGAGGAAATATGCCCCTCGCCCGTGGCCCGCAGGCTCATGATGAATCGCAACGCCCCGCGCGGCAGCCCGCTCTGATCCGGGTGCGGCACAATGGACGGATTGAACAGCGCCGCCGACTCCGGCGAATACTCGTGCGTGAAATGCGCGCCGAGGAGCAACTGCCGTGGCAGCGAAACCTTCTTCCGCCCCGCGATGAGCTGCCGCACCTGGCTGAACTGACTGAGAAAAAACTTCTCCACCGCATGATGCCGGTCGCCAAACTCCGCCATCACTCCGCCGAGCACGCGCGCCACCTCCGCCTCCGACAACGCCATGACCTGCGCCACGATCCTCCGCGCAATGTCCTCCGTGGTCGGACGAAACGGACGCATCAGCACCCGCCCGCGGTCCGGCACCAGCGTGGGGCCGATGCGCTGCGCGTGGACAGAGGTTTGCGGACGGACGACGGAAAGTTTTTTTCTGCTCAATGGCCCATCGTAGTCGCGTTTGCCGGTGAAGATAGCAAAAGGAATGTTTAATCCGCGCGGCCTGATGGCCCTTGTTCCAGTGGCCGCAGATCGGCCAGAAAGGTTTGCTCGTCAGCAAGGACCAGGGCGCGACTTGGTCACTTCAGGGCCAGGTGAGTGGTAGCGAACCTGATAAACGTTAGCTTCCGGCCATGAGCTAAATTGCTAAAATCGAAAGCGCCACTGCCAAGCTGTCCGCTCCCTAAGTAGATGAGTTGGCAGCCCGCGCAGGAAGATCAAGGAACTGGCGGGGAGTAATTGCTAAAACGATGCTGCCCGCCTACGCCGCCCGCACCGACAGCGGCTCCGTCCATGCTCCGTGGCCCTGGCGGTTGAGCGCGTGGACGCGGAACCAGTAGCGCACGCCGGGCGTGAGTCCCTCGATCACGCACTCGGTCGTGGAGCAAACATGGCAGACTTTCCACGATCCACCGCGGCCCGGGTCAGTACTGATTTCGATGACAAAGGAGCAGCGGCGCAAAGGCCGCGTCCAGCGCAGATGGACGGTGCCTTCGAGGCGCGCGGGCTGGCTGCGAAATTTCGCCGGGATGGCGGGCAGGTCGGAAGGTTTTCCGCGCCGGATGATTTTTAGCCCGCCTTGGCGTAGCTCGGCTTCGGTCTGGACCAAGGCACTGTAGGAGAGCGAGGAAAGAGTGGTGCCCAGGCAGAGCGCGCCGACCTTGGTGTTGCGATCGGCCACGGCGGCCCGCAGTTGTTTGCGGAGTTTTTCGACGAGCGCAGCGGCTTCGGTCGCCGCCGTCAGTTCTGCTTCGCGCGCGCCCAACCCGACGGCCTGACGGGTGGCTGCCGGCTGCTTTCGGATGGCGCGGACAAACCGGGAGCAGATGGAAATTTTTTGCGGGATGGTCTGGTTGCGGAAGCCCAGTTTGTGTCGTGGCCTTGGCATAGGTGATGGGTAAATTAATTGACATCCCGAGCCGTGGCGTCGAGGGCAAAGAAGGCCATCGTTGCAACCGTTCTCCGGTCCTGCGGCTTCAGAGGCCGGTTGTGGAATGCGCTTCGCCCCGCGATGCGGTGCAACAATATCGCCGCCAGATGATCGCCAACCGCTTGCCGGGCCATCGAAACGGAGAACAACTGTTGCATCCTCGACTCAGGGCGCGGCAATCGCGACGCCAGCCCAACAAACCTCGGACGCTATTGGCATTTTAGCACCCGAAGCCTGGCAGAACGGGATGCGGGGAGATTGAAACTTGGACGCTAAAGCACTTTTAGCACCTCCAGTCCACCTGACCCGCGTGCGGTTCGGCCATTTCCGAGACGCTATTTTCACTTTAGCCCACAGCCCTTGGCCATCCCGGCTCAGTTCTGAAAAAATGTTGGCCGCTAAAATTAGTTTAGCGTCTAAGCGCCTGTTTGAAAATCCCGGA
>JANOAY010001032.1:0-4850 GCA_031411375.1 Pedosphaera sp.
CGCGGCGAAACCCTTGCCAGTGAAACGTGTCGTGCCGGTAATGCGGATGGCTTCAATCTCCTTATGGGCGGCGAGCTCGGCGATCTCGTCGTCCGTCGGAGCGAGGTCGATGCCGCTGGTGTCCGCCGTCCCTTTCCAGGATGCCGTCACGTTGCCGCCCACAGGTTCGATGGTGAATTTCGACTCGGCCCCGCAGCCGGTATTGCGGCGGACAGGAACAGAATCAGCAGGAAGAATGGTCTGATGAGCTTCATGATCTGGGGCCTTAACAATCGGGTTCACACGAGTTCTTTGATAACGCCGTCGGCCTCGCCCCCTTGGAAGTTGTCAGACGCAAAATCAAAGAGTCCTGACCCCTTTTCTCTGCAAAATCTGACCCCTTTTCTCCCCTCCCCTTCCTCACGCCAGCACTTCCTGAATCACGTGTCCGTGAACGTCGGTGATTCGGCGCTCGGTGCCGTTGAAGTAGTGGGTGAGACGTTCGTGGTCGAGACCGAGGAGATGGAGAATGGTCGCGTTGAAGTCGTAGAGCGTCTTCACATTGTCGGTCGCCCTCCAGCCGAGTTCGTCGGTGCTGCCGATGCTGATGCCGGGCTTCACACCAGCCCCCATCAGCCAGCAGGTGAAGCCTTCGATGTCGTGATCGCGGCCTGTGCCGTTCGCCTGCATGAAGGGCAGCCGGCCGAACTCGGTACACCAGACGACGAGCGTCTTTTCGAGCATCCCGCGTTGCTTCAAATCACGCAGCAGGGCGGCGGTGGGTTGGTCGAGGATCTCGGCATGGGTGCCGTGACTGCTCACGATGTTGGAGTGGCTGTCCCAGTTCAGTTTTCCACCGCTGGCGAAGGCTCCGTTGAAAAGTTGCACGACGCGCACGCCCTGCTCCAGCAGGCGTCGGGCGAGCAGGCAATTGCGGGCGTATTCGGCTTTGATGGTGTTGCTGGAAGTCGCGCCGTAGGTTTCGAGCGTTTTGACGCTCTCGCCCTTGAGGTCCATGAGACCGGGGATGCTGCTCTGCATGCGCCCGGCGAGTTCGTAGCTGCTGATGCGGGCAGCGAGGTCGGTGTTGCCTGGGTTTCGTGCCAGGTGTTCGCCGTTCAGCGTGGCGAGCAGGTCCACAGCGGCGCGGCTGGCGCTCTCTTTTGCGGAGGCGCGGAGGTTCTGCGGCGGTTCGTCGGCGCTGAAGGCGGTGCCTTGAAAAGTGGCGGGCAGGAAGCGGCTGCCCCAGTTGTTCGGTCCGGCTTGCGAGCGGCCGCGCGGGTCGGCGATGGCGACGAAGCTCGGCAGGTTTTCATTGAGCGTCCCGAGCGCGTAGGTCGTCCACGCGCCGAGGCTGGGATAGCCCTCGAACGTGAAGCCGGTAGACAGAAAATTCTCCGCCTGCGTGTGGGCGCTGTTCTTCGCAGTGAGCGAGTGGATGAAGCAGATGTCGTCCGCCAGCCCCGCGAGATGTGGCATGAGATCGGAAATCATCTTGCCGCTCTGACCGCGTGGTCTAAAGTCCCAGAACGGCTTTGCGAGATTCCCGATGGGGCCTTCGAACGTCACCTTCGGCGCATTCGGCGGCACTTTTCCGTGATGTTTATAGAGCTCCGGCTTGTAATCGAACGTGTCGAGATGGCTAACAGCTCCGGCACAAAACACCAACAGGATCTGCTCCGCCTTGGCAGGAAAGTGTGACGGTCGCGCGGCAAACGGACGCGCAGGGTCAATGCGGGGACGAATCGACTGCGGCTTGTTTTCGGCGCCGAGCAATCCCTCGCGCGCGAGCAACTGCGCGAGCGCGAAGCCACCGGCGGAGGCGGCGAAGCTCCCGAGGAAACCGCGACGGTCGAGATGCTGGGTGTGGGGAGTGGATTTCATGGCAGGAATAGAAACTCGTTGGAGTTGAAGAGGGCGCGGCACACGGTTTCGAGACCCTCGCGCTCTGCGACGGCGAGGCACGCAGTGAGTTCGGTTTCGCGCGGAGGCCGAGCGAGGGCGAGCTGAAATACGCGGATGATTTTCGCGGTGAGATCGGTATCGGATTCCGCAGTGACGCGCTTTGCGAGAGCGGCGGATTGTTCGAGCGTGAAGCGTCCGTTGAGGAGGTTGAGAGCCTGAAGCGGCGTGGTGCTGTCACTGCGTTTGTCCTTCACCTGGCCGCACTCAGGCAGGTCAAAGGTCTTGAACATTCCGTCGTCGGCTCCGCGAATCCGCGTGTGGTAGATCATGCGGCGGTTGGCCCCCTGCGGTGGTTCGGGCAGGGGCTTCCATTGGTCGAACGCTCCTTCGCGCGAGAAGAGATTCACGCCTTCGCCGCCCATCGTGCGGTCGAGCTGTCCGCTGATGGCAAGCATGGAATCGCGGATGGCCTCGGCGTCGAGACGGCGGGGTGCGCGGCTGAACGAGTCTGGTCCGCCGGCTCTTTGCCGATACGCCGCACTCATCACGATCCGCCGGTGCGTCTTCTTCAAACTCCAGCCATCGGCGATGAGTTGCGTGGCGAGCCATTCGAGCAGCTCGGGATGCGTCGGACGTGCGCCGACGAGTCCGAAGTCGCCCGGCGTGCTCACGAGGCCGGTGCCGAAGTGGTGATTCCACAGCCGGTTCGCGGCGACGCGGGCGGTGAGTGGTGCGGCTTCTTTCACGAGCCACTTGGCGAATGCGGCGCGGCGCTCCGGCTCGGGTGCGTCGGCGTGAAGTCGGAAGCCGCTCAACACGGAAAGTCCACCTGGGCCGACAAGATCGCGCGGCTGTTCGGGATCGCCGCGCATGAGGACGTGGATGAGTTCCGGCTGGACGAACTTGCCCGCGAAGACTTCCGGGACCGCGCTCAGTTTGGATTGGCGCGCCCGGAGCTTGGCGAGTTCTGCTTCGAGCCCACGCAGAGTTTGGATGGCGTCCGCATCGAGCCCTTCCGTGCGTGCGTCGACACTTCGCCATTCGCCTTGCTTCTCAGCCACCTCGACCCGCCACTCTGAGGTGAGGCGTATGGCATGAGCGCCTGGATTCGTCTTTGCGAGAAGACGGTCACGGCTCCAGACCACGCGACCGATGAGCGCGGGCTCTTTGAGCTCAATCTGCACCCATGCTGGCGGACGGACGCTCGCGACCCACGTGGAGTCCTTGCCAAAAGCGCCGTCGTTCAGGAACTCGTTCTTGCTCCCGAGCTGCGTCGCGGCACCGGAAGAAGTGGCTTTCGCACCCTGCGTCGCGAGCGAAACGAGTTGCGGCGCACTCCCACTTTGTGCAGCAGTCCAGACTTCGATCTCATCAAAGGCGGGACCTTCACTCGTCGCGTCGGTGGCCGTCACGGTGAGGCGCACCCACTTCGCACGCGTCGGCTCGAAAAGGTCAGTGTACTGACCGTCGCTCACCTCGCGCGAGCTCGGAAACTTCGCCAGTTCTGCGCGCACCTGTGTGATGCGTTGTTCGACTTCTTTCAGCTCTTCTTTCCGCGCCGCCTCCGAGCCGTCGCGCCATGGGCGGCTCTCATATTTCACGCCGCTGAAGACGGAGACCATCCGGTAGTAGTCTTCCGACGAAATGGGATCGAATTTGTGATGATGACAGCGGGCGCAGCCCACAGTGAGCCCGAGCATAGATGCGCCGACGTTCTGGATGATCTCATCGAGCGCATTGAAACGCGCCATTCTGATCGCGGTTGCCTCCTGCCCGACCTCGGGTGGCGTCGGCAGCGGCGCGGTGACGAGGAAGCCGGTGGCAGGATCAACGCCCACCGTATCGCCGGCGATCTGCTGAAAGAGAAACTGATCGTAAGGCAGGTCGCGGTTCAGTGCCTCGATGACCCAATCGCGGAAGGGCCACGTGTTGTCGCGCAGCGAATTGTATTCGTAGCCTCGCGTGTCGGCGTATCGGATGACATCGAGCCAATGCTGCGCCCAGCGTTCGCCGTAGTGCTTCGACGCAAGCAGCCGTTCGACGACCCTTTCATAGGCACGCGCATCTTGGTCCTCCACAAACGCCTTCACTTCCTCCGGGGTCGGCGGCAGGCCCGTCAGGTCGAGCGTGATGCGACGGACGAGCAAGCGGCGGTCAGCCTCGAGTGCTTTGGCCGTGCCGAGAAATGCATCGAGCGAATCGTGCGCGAAGGTTTCTGGCAGCGGCTGGAATGACCAATGGCTGCTGCTGATCTTCTCCTCCGCGACCGCGTCCATCTGGCCCGGCCAGACTGCGCCCTCTGCGATCCATTTTTCAAAAGTCTCGATTTCCGCCGCCGAAAGGCGCTCACCCTTCGGCGGCATTTTCACCTCATCGTCCGTGCTGCTGATGACCTCAATAAGATGACTGCCTTTCGCATCACCCGGAACAACCGCCGCACCAAAATCGCCGCCCTTCAATAGCCCCGCGCGACTGTCCACGCGCAGCCCGGATTTCTGCTTCTCGGTCCCGTGGCACTCGAAGCACCGCTTCTTGAGAACGGGCAGAATTTCCTTTTCAAAATCGGGTGCCGCAGCCTCCGACTCTGCGAACGGCGCAAGCAGTAAGACGATGAGGAATGCAAGTTTCATGTTTTTTGGTCTATTGGAATTCGCACTTGGTCTTCGGGAGCAGGGCTTTGATCTTTGCCTGGGTCTCTGGGCCGAAGGTTTTTTTCTTGGTTGGCACGAGCCACAGGGAAGAAAAAAGGAGGGAAGAAAAAAGGGGGAGGACTCTTTTCTGCTGATCCGCAAAGCCCCTTTTTCCTGTCCTGTTTTCCTGTGACCCCTTTTCCTGACGACTTTCGAGCGGCCCATGCGATCCTGCTTATTTTTTCGGCCCTCCCACCATGTGGAATCTGACCTTCGGCTTGGCGGCCTTGAGCGCTTCCAGATCGGCGTCGGACCAATCACAGGAGTTCCAGATTT
>JANOAY010001033.1:0-6250 GCA_031411375.1 Pedosphaera sp.
ATGACCTTGATGAGCGTGGATTTGCCCGCGCCGTTCTCGCCGAGCAAGGCATGCACCTCGCCCGCCCGCAGGTCGAACGACACGCCCTTGAGAGCGCGCACCGCGCCGAAGGACTTGGTGACGGAGGTGAGTTGGAGGAGCGGGGCCGACATCAATCAACAATTTTGAATTCAATCTGCGTGCCATCAGGCACGTCTTTGATGCGCTCGTGAATTGGACCAAATGCCGCGTAGAGAAATGCCACGCCTTTGATGTCAAAGTCGTCAACCCCGTAACCACCGCCAAGAATCGGAAGCAATCGGTAGCAGTAGCACTGGCCTGGTTGCAGCGCCTTGCCCGCTGCGACCAATCGGTGAACCAATGGAATCATCAGCCAGTCATTGGCCGTATCCTCGTCGTCAACCTTCTTGCAGAAGTCGTCCCGATTTTCGGCCACTTTCGCCAAGATGCCGTCGCCAATATCAAGACGATGCACCGACCCGTCATCAAGGATGAGGAACAAGTCGCCGAACTGATTCACAAGCCAGACGTTGAACTTCGCAGGCAATCGCCATCGCCAGTGTTCGAGCAACTTGGGCCAGTCGAATCCTGAGTGGTCGATGAGGTAGTCGTGGAGATTCATTCTTCCCTCTCTGGTATTCAGTCTCTTTTACTCAGAACATTCTTCTCATACCCCTTCACCTCCGCCAGCCAAGCTTGGCCGACGGGGACGCCTTTGGTTTCGCAGTAGAAATCCCACACGGCGCCGAAGGGGAGCGACTTGCTCTCTTCCTGGAGGGCGAGGCGGGCGGTGGTGTCGCCGGCGAGTTCGGCGGCGCGGATGGCAGGCGGTTCGAGCAGCGCGAGGAGCAGCGCCTTTTGCAAGTTACGCGTGCCGATGACCCACGCCGCGATGCGGTTGATGCTCGCGTCGAAGTAGTCGAGGCCGAGGTGAAGGCGCTGCGGGCCGCACGCCACGACCTCGCTGGCGATGGCGAGCAGATCATCGTTGAGCGTGACGACGTGATCGCTGTCCCAGCGCACGCCGCGGCTGACGTGCAGCAGAATCTCCGGCAGATAGAGGAGCACACTGGAAATTTTGTCAGCGATGCTCTCGGTGGGATGGAAATGGCCGGCATCGAGGCAGAGCAGCTTTTTCCGCGTGATGGCGTAGCCGAGGTAGAATTCGTGCGAACCGACAGTGCAACTCTCCGCACCGATGCCGAAAAGCTTTCCTTCCACCGCGTCGAGATTGTGTTTCGGCGACAGTGGTTTTTGGAAAATGGCGTCGAGTGATTCGGCGAGGCGGTCGCGGGGGGTGGCGCGGTCGGCGGGCGTGTCCTTGAAGCCGTCGGGAACCCACACGTTCGTGACGCACGGCGTGCCGAGCGCGCGCCCCATCGCCGCGCCGATCTCTCGCGCGCGGCGGCAATGCTCGATCCAGAACTGGCGGATGCCCTGATCGCGATGCGAGAGGGTGAAGCCATCCGCTGCCTTGGGATGCGAGAAGCACGTCGGGTTAAAATCCAAGCCGAGTCCGTTCGCCTTCGCCCACGCGATCCAGTTCTTGAAGTGAAAGACTTCAATTTCATCGCGATCCACCTTCTTCCCGCCGAACTCGCCATACATCGCGTGGAGGTTCAATCGGTGCTGACCGGGGATGAGCGACAGTGCTTTCATCAAATCGGCGCGCAATTCATCGGGCGTGTGCGCCTGGCCGGGATGGTTGCCGGTCACGGCGAGTCCACCACCCAGCGCACGGCCAAGGTTCTCAAACCCGCCCACGTCATCGCCCTGCCAGCAGTGGAGCGAGACGGGAATTTTCGCGAGCGCGGCCAGTGCGCGGTCCGTGTCCACGCCGAGCGTGGCGTAGCGTTCGTGCGCCAGCGTGTAAGCCGGGCCGGTGCGGCGGTGCGCGGCGCGTTTGTTGTGCGGGGTCATGGTGTGCGGAGAGTAGAAAAGCCCTGCGGACGCTGCGACAAGATTTCCCGTGCTCCGCTCCGCCGCGCGAGGCGGGCCGCCTTGCTGTTCACGGCCGGCCGGGAGAATTCCGCCCGTGATCCGTGCGGCGGTCGTAGTCCTTTTCCCGGGCGCGGTAGTCGGCCATGACTTTCTCGGCGCGCTCGTTGACGAGCTGTTTCAACTGCTCGCAGTTCGCCTGCGCGGAGGTTTCGCCGAGACGCTGGCGGATTTCGGCGGCGGCGGCGAGGGCGAGGCGGGCGTGGCCGGTTTCGTGCGCGAGCAGGTTGGTGTAATAGCGCGTCCAGCGTTCCTTCGTTTCAGGCCGGACCTCCGGCGGCGGCGTCCAGCGCGGCATGGTGGTGGTGATTTTCGTGGTGGTGCTGAAGCTGGCGAGCGCACAACCGATGGCGGTCTCGCGGAAATCAAACTTCCAAGTCACCGTCCAGCGCGTGTCGCCATCGAACGGCTCCGGCCACGGTCGCGCGCTCCCGATGGAGCGTCGGAGGTCGCGGAAGTCCGCGCCGGTCACGTTGTAGAAATTCGTCGTCCACTGCACGGTCTGCGCGCGGACGCTGGCCAGGGCGCAAAACGCCAGAACCATCGTCAGGTGGAACCAATGGAGAGGGGGGAAGTTCACGGGCCGGCGGGTTTTGAAAATTGTTTCGGTGCGCGAACCCATCAGGACAGGTCTTTGGCCCATGGCCTGGCCTTGATTTGGTGAACAGGTGTTTGGGGCGCGCATCAAGACCTGGGCTTTCTAGTCGGGTTGCTTCTCCAAGTCCACTGATGACTGGGAGCGGGTGTGATTGAAAGTGGCGGGCAGCCAAGTGGGTCAGGCTTCCAGCCTGACGGTTCACGAGGCATCCTGCCTCGTGTTCACCAGCCGAAAACACCCGAAGAACCGGCGGCAAGATGCCGCCGGAACCTCCAGGCTGGAAGCCTGACCCAGCTTGGGCCCAGCCCGGGCAAGCAAGTGACCGCCACTTTCAATCGCACCCACTGGGAGCCGGGCCGGGCGGACGCATCGAAAAGGTAGGCAGTTCATTCCTCGGACTTAACCCCCGCCTTGTTTTCAGAACACCGGGCCGACGGAACGAAGTCAGGGAATGAACGGACAGGAAATGAAAGCACGTTCTTTCGCGGCCTGTTTGGAGAGGGCCGCCTTGAAGGCCGCCGTTTTCGCTCTTGCGTTTTCGAGGCTCGGTCGGGAGATTCCACGCCCTTATGGAAACAAACACCCCGCCATCAGCGGGCCTTTACGATGTTCTCGGCTGGTTGGAGACGAACAAAAAACGCGTCGCGACCGGCGCGGTCGTGGTCGCCGTGATCGCGCTCGGCGTGGGCATCTTCGTCTGGTCGCGCGGGCAGCGCGTGGTCAAAGCCGAGGAGA
The DNA here is from genome assembly GCA_031411375.1 of Pedosphaera sp. GTDB lineage: Bacteria > Verrucomicrobiota > Verrucomicrobiia > Limisphaerales > SIBH01 > JANNGC01. The sequence continues at coordinate 3,332 of JANOAY010001033.1, forward strand.
TGCTGGCGGGCGTGAAGATGCCCTACAGCCCGCTCGAAGCTCCGGCTCCGGGCACGGGCGACGCGCTGGCGAAGATCGCCGCAGATTATCCCGGCACCCCGGCGGCGGCGAAGGCGCTGCTCCGCGCGGGCACGGTATATTTCGGGGAAGGCGATTTCGCGAAGGCGCGCGCGTCGTTCGACAGTTACCTGCGCGAGTTCGGCGCGACGGCGCAAGTGAAGGATGCGGTCTTCGGTCTGGCCGCCTGTCTCGACGCGGAGGGCAAATCCGCCGAGGCCATCGCCAAGTATAAAGATTTTATTGCCAATCCTGCTTACGCCGCCGACGCCGTCGGCGACATGGCCCGTTTCAATCTTGTGCGCCTCTACGAACAGTCCAACCAGCCGCAGCTCGCGCTCGAAGTGCTGACCAAAATGGTCGGCACGCCCGCGCCGAACCAGCCGCCCACTCCTGCGTCGCAGGAGGCGCAGGCGAAGATTCGCGCCATCTACGCAAAGAATCCCGCGCTTATTCCCGCGCCGGTCACGACCGCGCCGACAGTGCGCCCCGGGGTGCAGCAGACGCCGCTCGTGTTGAAGCCGCAGGACGCGCCCGCCGGCGGTTCGCCGCAGGTGATTGTGAATCCTGCGACGCCGACGCCCGGCCAGGCCAATCCTGCGCCGGCCCCGGCGAAGTAATCGGAGCGCAGAGCTTCAGCTCTGCGCGGACTGACGGTTCCAGATTTGCGTCCGCCCATCCGGCCGGCGCACGGTTGAAACTTTTTGATCGCATGAAGCTCACCATCATCGGCACCGGCTACGTCGGTCTCGTCACCGGCACCTGTTTCGCCGAAGTCGGCCATCACGTCATCTGCGTGGACAACAACGCGGAGAAGGTGAAGACCCTTCAAGCCGGCGGCATCCCCATCTACGAGCCGGGCCTCGAAGAACTCGTGAAGAAAAACGTGGCGGCGGGCCGCCTGCGTTTCACGGACAGCACGAAGGAAGGCGTGGAGAATTCCGATGTCATCTTCATCGCCGTCCCCACGCCGCCGCAGGCCGATGGCTCGGTGGACTTGAGCTTCATCGAGAGCGTCGCGCGCGACATTGCCGGCGCGATCACGAGCTACAAGATCGTCGTGGACAAGAGCACCGTGCCGGTGAAAACCGGCGACCAGGTGGCCGAGACCATCAAGCGCTACTGCAAGGCCAAGGTGGATTGCGATGTGGTGAGCAACCCCGAATTCCTCCGCGAAGGTTTCGCCGTCGAGGACTTGATGAAGCCCGATCGCATCGTCATCGGCACGCGCTCGGCGCGGCCCGTGGCGGCGATGAAGGAGGTGTACGCGCCCTTTAATGCGCCCATCATCATCACCGACATCAACTCGGCGGAGCTGATCAAGCACGCGGCGAATTCCTTCCTCGCGCTGAAAATTTCCTACATCAACGCCGTCTCCATCATCTGCGAAGCCAGCGGCGCGAACGTCGAGGAAGTCGCGACCGGCATGGGCATGGACGCGCGCATCGGGCGGCGCTTCCTGAACGCGGGGCTGGGCTTCGGCGGCAGTTGCTTCCCGAAAGACCTGAGCGCGTTCATCAAAATTTCCGAGACGCTGGGCTACGATTTCGCGCTGCTGAAAGAAGTGCAGCAGATCAACGCGGGGCAGATGGAACGCTTCCTCAAAAAGATCACCGAGACACTCTGGGTGCTGAAGGACAAGACCGTCGGCGTGCTCGGCCTCGCCTTCAAACAGAACACCGACGACGTGCGCCTCTCGCCCGCCATCGAACTGTGCCAGCGTTTGCAAAAAGAAGGCGCGAAGCTCCGTGTCCACGACCCCAAGGCGATGGACAAAGCCCGGGCCGTGCTGAAGGACGTGACCTACGTGGACGACATGAACGACGTGGCCACGGGCTGCGACGCGCTGGTCATCGCGACCGAGTGGCCGGAGTTCAAGCAGCTCGACCTCGAACGCGCCCGCCGCGAACTGACGCACCCGATTCTCTTCGACGGCCGCAACCTCTTCGACCCGGCGGCGATGGAGAAACTCGGGTTTATTTACAAGAGCGTGGGGAGATGAGCGGGAAAGTAATCAGTGAAACAGTTATCAGTGTTCAGTAGTTATGCGCGCGCCCTCGTCCCAAACTGATTACTGTTTCACTGATTACTGCTCACTCACTTCTCCCAGATGAACCCCGCCTCCATCGACGTCAGCGCCGGTCTCGTCTTCCGCTTCGGCCAATTGCTCATCACCCAGCGTCACGCGGGCGCGCATCTCGGCGGACTCTGGGAATTCCCCGGCGGCAAACGCGAGCCGGGCGAGACGTTTGAAGAGTGTTTGCTCCGAGAATTGCGCGAGGAACTCGCCATCGAAGTCACCGTCGTGGAACTCATCGAGACCGTGGAGCACGAGTATCCCGAGAAGCGCGTGCGGCTGAAATTCTTCCGTTGCGCGTGGCGGGCAAACGAACCGCAGGCGCTGGGCTGCCCGGCTTTTGCGTGGGTCACGCGCGAGCAACTGGCGGCGTATGAATTTCCCGCCGCCGACGCGCACCTGCTTGCACGCTTGCGCGAGGACCAGTGGTGGCAGGCGTGAACGCCTAATGCGAATGCGGTTGGCCGGTGCCGCACTTGCCGCAGGAACGCGGGACGCCGGAACAGCTCGGGCCTTCCTCTGCACCACCGCCGCCTGCGAAGGTGGAAAACTTCTTCTCCAGCTTTATCGAGCCGCAGTGCGGGCAGGGCGTTCCTTTCCAGTCGGTCGAGCGCACCAGCACCTCGCTGTCCTGCTCGCAGTCTCCGCAGTGAAATTCGTAAATCGGCATGGCGGGAAGGTAGCAAAGACCTGGGATGAGACAAACTCCAAGAGCCAGACGAGCCGATGGTTATCGCACGCCTTACGCTGGTAGGGCGTCGTGGGGCCGCGCCCGGCGCCGGGGG
>JANOAY010001034.1:0-1944 GCA_031411375.1 Pedosphaera sp.
CCGACGCGGCGCGTTCCGTGATCCAGACCAAGAATTCGCATGGCGCGATGCTAACAGTTTGAAGTCGGACGGGCAGTTTTTTCCTGCGGACAGTGCTCAACGCTTCTGGTTGTAGGCTGACTGGGAATATTTTTCCTTCACCCAACCATTGGCGAGCGCGAGTAAATCTCCACCCACGGCAAGCTCGCTCCACCTCACCGCAGCGAGCGCGGCTTGGCGCATGGCATCTTCCCACGCGCTGCGCTGCAACGAAAGCGGCGGCGGTTGCACAGAACCTTGGATGAGCAAGCCGAGCTTGTTGCGCCGTTGTGCTGCACCGGCGATTTTCTTTCCGTGCCAGAGCAGATCAGATTTCTCGTAGCCGACAAAGCATTGGCCGGGCGCAGTTTTCTTGCAGCACGGAGCGAGTTCAGTCTGAACGCCAAGATGTGTGAAGGCGGACTGAATCCATTCGTGGACGCGACGATAGCTTTCCTCCGCGCGAAGCGAATGCCATTTGTGCCCAGCGGGAAACGCAAGGCTGTAAGTCCAGTCTGCATCGTGCGGCACAAGCCCGCCGCCGGTTGGGCGACGGATGAGCGGTCGCAAAAGCGTGGTGCGTTCGATCTCGGCGAAATGCTGGAAGTAACCGAACGTGGCAGCGGGTTGAGTCCAGCCGTAGAAACGCAACACGGGAGCGCCAAGCCGCGAAACAGATTCAAGCAGTGCTTCATCCAACGCCATGTTGAATGCGGCATCGCACGGGCCGGAGTTGATGACGCGCCAGATCATTTCACGCCGAGCTTCGGGCAGATATTTGCGATCTCGCACCTAGCGCAATCGGGTTTGCGCGCATCGCATCGCCGCCGTCCGTGCCAGACGAGGCAGTGGCTGAACGCGATCCAATCTTCCTGTGGCACGAGCTTCATGAGTTCGTGCTCGATCTTCACTGCATCCGTGCCTTTGATGATGCCGAAACGATTAGTGAGTCGCGTGACATGCGTGTCCACGATGACGCCGACGCTGTTGCGGAACGCTTCTGCGAGAACGACGTTCGCCGTCTTGCGTCCGACACCGGGCAGCGCGTGAAGCTCGTCCATCGTTTGCGGAACTTCGCCGCCGTGTTTTTCGACCAAGCCCTGGCAGCAACCTTTGATGTTCTTCGCCTTGTTGTGAAAGAAGCCGGTGGTCTTGATCAACTCCTCCAGTTCTTCAATCCGCGCTCCGGCGAAATCTGCTGCGGTTCGGTATTTCTTGAACAGGTTCGGCGTGACGATGTTTACGCGCTTGTCAGTGCATTGCGCGGAAAGGATGGTGGCGACGAGCAATTGGAGTGGATTGGCGAAGTTGAGTTCGCAGCGAAAGTTGGGATAAGTCTTCTTCAAGACGCCGATGATCTGTCGAGCGCGGGCGGCTTTTACTTGGGTGGTTTCGCGGGGCATGGGGAGAAAAATGGTGCGCGGTACAGGGTTCGAACCTGTGACCCCTACCGTGTCAAGGTAATGCTCTACCACTGAGCTAACCGCGCACAAAACAAGCGGGCCGAGAGAATCTCAAATCCTTCCTCGAAGGCAAGAGCAGATTTTCCCTCCCCCGTGACCGCGATTCCCGGACGCCCGACCCTCTGACTGCGATGCCTTTCCACGAAAAGAAAGTGCTTGCCATTGCCGGGCGCGATCACCAAAAACTCCGCCCGTCATGAGCCGGCTCAAGCTGTTCATGGACTGGGGTGAACCTCTCCAGCCCACGGAACGGACCACGCAAAATGACGAACCTTGCGGCCGCTTCGAAGTTCCGTGCTTCAGGCTGCAAAACACGCTGACCAGACCGGCAACGATGCGTTGCCCGGCCCGGTAGGCGGAGGAACCTGAGACAAAAACAAAACCAAGAACGGAAGGAACAGAGAATGAAAGTGAACAAATGGACGATGGGCCTGGCTGCACTCGGGCTTATCAGCATTCCGGC
>JANOAY010001035.1:0-4728 GCA_031411375.1 Pedosphaera sp.
ATCGCCACCACGTTGAGCGTCGCGATGGTCGTGACCGTGTATGTGCTCATGCAGGCGATGGCCGGTGGCCTCGTGAAATCCAGCCAGAACACGGGCGACCCGCGCAACGTGATGATCGTCCGCAAAGGCTCGCCCGCCGAATCCAGCAGCATCGTCACGCGCGAGCAGTTTCAACTGATTCAATTTCTCCCGATGATCGAGCGCGATGAAAAGGGTCAGCCGCTCATCTCCGCCGACCTGGTCAACTTGATCAACCTGCCGCGCCACGACGGCGGCGAGGCGAACGTGACCTTGCGCGGCGTGACCGTCCAAGGCGTGACGCTCCGCCCGCAGGTGAAGCTGGTGTCGGGACGCTGGTTCACGCCCGGTCATCGCGAAGTGGTGGTCAGCCGCAAGATGGCCGAGCGCTTCGCCAACTGTGCCGTCGGGCAGAGCTTCAAGACGGGGCTGCACAAGCTGACGGTGGTCGGATGGTTCGACGGCAGCGGCAGTGCGTTCGATTCCGAGATGTGGATGGACGCGGACGAGGCGCGCGCCCTGTTTGACCGGGAAAGTTTTTCCAGCTTTCTCGCGCGCGTTTCCAACACCAACGACGTGGCCGCGCTGCGCGAGCGCCTGGATGCGGACAAGCGGCTGACCCTGCGTGTGGATTCCGAGGTGGCGTATTACAGCGAGCAGACCATGACCGCGAAGCCGCTGCGCTACATGGGCGCGGTGCTGGCCGCAGCCATGTCCATCGGCGCGATGTTCGCGGCGATGAACACGATGTATGCGAGCATCGCTTCGCGCACGCGCGAGATCGGGACACTGCGCGTGCTGGGCTTCCGTCGGCGCACGGTGCTGGGGAGTTTTATCCTGGAGGGCGCAATGCTGTCGCTGCTGGGCGGACTGCTGGGCTGCGCGCTGGCCTTGCTCGCGCAGTGGGCCTGCCTCGCGTTTGGCGTGCGTTTCGGGACGATGAATTTCAACACGTTCAGCGAAGTGATTTTCCAGTTCCAAATCACCCCGCCAGACTTGCTCTGGGGGCTGGTCTTCGCCCTGGCCGTGGGTGTGATTGGCAGTCTCCCGCCGGCCATCCGCGCCGCCAGAATGCCGGCGATTCAGGCGCTCAAGGCGGTGTGATGGGAAAGGTGGAACTTCTCGCGCTGCGAGAAGTCGTGCCGCGCAGAGCGGCACGCGGGAATGACCGAAGATTTTCACCACGCCAAACGCCTCACGACCGCCCGCTCTGCGCGGGCTTGTTTTGTCGCAGCGCGACAAAACCCACCGTGTGGTGCGATGGCTCGCGCTGCGAGCCGTCGGACTGGCGCTTGTTCAATCGGCGAACTTCGGGCGCTCACCATCGCCGAAACAGACAAACGGCCAGTCCTCGGGACGCTCCACCAACCCAGCCCGCACGGGGTTGTTCAGGATGTAATCTGCCTTCTCCCGGCGGCTTTCTTCGCGTCGCAGCCGGTGCTCGAAGAAGTCATCCTGCCAGTGGATGGCGAATTGTTTCGCCGTCCATTCCTTCCACTTGCTGACCACCAGCCGGAGCGGTTTGCCTGACGGCGGAAACGAAAGCAGCGCGTGCAAGTGGTCGGGCATGAGCAGAAACAAATAGGGCCACCACAAAAATTTCTCCTGCCGATGCCGCACGGTGTCGAACAGCGGGCCGGCAATTTCTTCTTTGGCGAGCTGGTTCTGGCCCGCGCCACGCGCAGTTGATGGTGATGAAATACGTCTCCTTGATCGGAACCACCCACAAAGGAATCTCGTGCGGCAGGTGCTTGCGGTGACGCGGGTTCACGACCCAAAACTAGGAAAGCCGTCTGCCTCACCGCAATCTTGAATTGCGCGAAGCCAGTGTGGTGGAACGGCTCGCGCTGCGAGTCGTCGCGCCGCGCAGAGCGGCGCGCGGGAATGACCGAGGGTGTTCGCTACGTCATAAGCCTCACGGGCCGCCCGCTCTGCGCGGGCTGGTTTTGTCGCAGCGCGACAAAACCCACCATTCACATCGTCCCAACTCAGTAGGGCAGGGGAAACCTCGCCGTGAGTGCGCGCACGCGCTGGCGGACTTGGTGCGCGGCTTCCACGTTTTTGATGTCCATCAACACTTCGCTGATCATGTCGGCGATGGCGGCCATCTCCGGTTCTTTCATCCCGCGCGTGGTCACGGCGGGCGTGCCGAGGCGGACGCCGCTGCCTTGGAACGGCGAACGCGTCTCGAAAGGAATCGTGTTTTTGTTCGTGGTGATGCCGGCCTCGTCGAGCGCGATCTGGCATTCCTTGCCGGTCAATCCCTTCGCGCCGACATCAACCATCATCAAGTGATTGTCCGTGCCGCCGCTGACGAGGCGGAACTGGTTGCGCAACATGCCTTCGGCCAGCGCGCGCGCGTTCTTCACGATCTGCTGCTGGTAATCCTTGAACGACGGCTGCATCGCTTCCTTCAAACACACGGCCTTGGCCGCAATGACGTGCATGAGCGGGCCACCCTGAATGCCGGGGAACGCCTGCGAATCAATTTCCTTCGCATACTTCTCCTTGCACATCACGAGTCCGCCGCGCGGGCCGCGCAGCGTCTTGTGCGTGGTGGTGGTGACGAAATCCGCGTAGGGCACCGGGCTGGGATGCACGCCCGCCGCGACGAGTCCCGCGATGTGCGCGATGTCCGCCAGCATGAGCGCGCCGACTTCCTGAGCGATCTCGCTCATGCGCTTGAAGTCAATGACGCGCGAGTAAGCGCTGGCCCCGACGGTGATCATCTTCGGGCGATGCTCGCGGGCCATCTGCGCGAGTTGGTCGTAATCAATCAGCTCGTTGTCCTTACGCACGCCGTAGTGAACGATCTCGAAAAACTTGCCGGAGAAATTCGCCTTGTTGCCGTGCGTGAGATGGCCGCCGTGCGAGAGGTCCATCGTGAGCATCTTGTCGCCCGGTTTGAGCATGGCGAAATAGACGGCCATGTTCGCGCCGCTGCCGGAGTGCGGCTGCACGTTCGCGTGCTGGGCTCCGAAAAGTTGCTTCGCGCGATCGATGGCGAGCTGCTCGACGACATCCACATTCTCACAACCGCCATACCAGCGCTTCTTGGGATAGCCCTCGGCGTATTTGTTCGTGAGCACCGAGCCTTGCGCTTCCATCACGGCGGGGCTGGTGAAGTTTTCGCTGGCGATGAGTTCGATGTTTTCCTGCTGGCGCTGTTTTTCCAGGAGAATGGTGTCGGCGATTTCGGCGTCCACCGTGCGCAGGCGGAGATGATTGGGTGTTGTGGTTTCCATTTTATTCACGCGGCGCTCGTGGCGTCCGCCTTCAAATTTTGCGGCGAGAAAAGCGTCCACCATCTTCTTCGCCGTGTCGGCGTCGTGGTGTTTTGCGCCGATGCACAGCACGTTCGCGTCGTTGTGCTGGCGGGCCATGCCGGCCATCTCTTCGTCGAAGACCAGCGCGGCGCGCACGCCGGGAATTTTGTTGGCCGTGATGCTCATGCCCACGCCGCTGGTGCAGACGAGGATGCCGAACTCGTTCTTGCTGTCCGCGACGGCATAACCGACGAGATGCGCGAAGTCGGGATAATCCGCCGAGTCCTTCGACATGGTGCCGTAGTCCACGACCAGCCAGCCCTGCGTGTCGAGATGCGCCTTGAGCGCCTGCTTCAGTTCGAAGCCGCCGTGATCCGCGCCAATGGCGACAGATTGTTTCGCAGGCACGGACTCCACGCCGGAGGGCGCGACGGAAGTTTGTTCGATGAATTTCAACATGGAGGCAATGCCCTGTTCAATTTGGTCGCGACAGTTGCAATAGACTTCGTAGGAGCCGCCAATGGGATCGCTGATGTCGTTCTCGTAACCGTCCAGCGTCTCGTCGAATTCGCGGAGCAGGAAGGTTTTTTCCGCCGCGTGCGGATAGAGCATCATGATCGCGTCCACATGGCTGTGGGTCATGCCGAAGATGTAGTCGGCCTCGGCGACGAGGCGGGCCGTGAGGTGCTGGCTGCGGTGCTGGCTGATGTCTATGCCGAGCGCACGGCAGGCCGTGACCGCGTGGTCGCTGGCGCGCTGGCCGTCGAGCGCGCCGACGCCGGCGGAGACCACGCGGTAAGCGCCACGTCCGCGCACCACCCGTTTGAACAGGCCCTCAGCCATCGGGCTGCGGCAGACATTTCCGGTGCAAACAAACAAAACAGTCTTCATCCCAAAATCGAGAGGCGGAGTGTGCGAGGGGCGCGCGAAAATTCAACGGCGAATTATGCGCGCGTCTGGCGGACTACGGCGAGCGCCTTCAGCAAATCAATCGCCCGCGCCAGCGCGGGATCGGTGATGAGCGGCTTCGGAGCTTCTGCCGCGCGCGCGGGCTTGGCGTTTTCGTCGTCGGAACTTTCGCCATCGCGCAACATGCGGACGAGTTCGGCTTCGTTCATCCGTTTGCGCGGCTTGTTGGTGATGGTGACGCTCGCGAGATTCGTCAGGCCGCTGCTGCTCGTGGCGCGCGGCAGCACTTTGTAGGCATCGAGGAAGTAGGCCCGCTCGTCGTCGGGATTCACATCCACCTGAATGTCGGGCTTGAGTTGTTCCACCACTTGTCCGTCACCGGCTTTCACGGAGGCCACAGCGATGCGGAGCGACGAACCGCTTTTGAGCGGGAAATCTTTCGTGATGCTGGCCTGGCCCGGAGTGTTTGTGCCGATGAGCAGGCCAATGTCCTTCTGACGCAGTACGGCGGCGAGCGCCTCCGCTGCGCCCGTGG
>JANOAY010001036.1:0-8636 GCA_031411375.1 Pedosphaera sp.
CCCTCGTCGGTATCAATGTGGACCTCCAGCTTGAAGCTCTTATCCACACGGCAAAGCATCCGGTCGAGCATGATGCCGCAGTCGCCGCCAATCTTCAGCTTCATCCAGTCGCCCGGTTTCACGCCGTAGTAATCCGCATCCGTCGGACTCATGTGGACGTGACGCAGCGCGCGAATGATGCCCGACTCCATCTCGAAGAAGCCCGCCGGCCCCATCAGCATCCCGCCGAGCGTGCCCTTGATGTCGCCGGAACTGCGGAGCGGCAGGTCAAAACCCAAGGCGATGCCGTCGGTGTAGGCCAACTCAACTTGGTTCAGCGTCCGGCATGGGCCAAGAATGCGGAGATTGGAAATAACCCGGCTGCGCGGGCCGACGAGCGTCACGGTCTCTTTCGCCGCGAACTGCCCTTGTTGGTAAAGCCACTTGTGAACTTGGAGTTGATGCCCCTTCCCGAACAGCGCCTCGACAGCTTCCTGCGTCAGATGGCAATGGCGCGCGCTGATGTTCACGACCAACGGATTCGGAGCGGCAGCAGCCTGCGGCAAAGCCTTGCCGAGCCGGGCATAGACTGATTGCCGGACGAGATGCTCAATGACAGCGCGGTGCGGAGCCGCTGACGTTGCCTGTGACATTGCGATGTTTATCGGAAGGTTTTGGAAATGAGTCAAACATTATCTTGCAACATCTATCAAACTCTCTCATATTCTTGGTAGATAATGCAATCCGAAGAGCGTCAGAAGCGAATCGAGGAACACTTGGGCAAAGTGGAATTCGCCTCGCTGGATCAGCTTTCGGAATTGGTGGATACCTCCATCTCCACTGTTCGTAGGGATTTGGACATGCTGGAAGGCCAGGGTGTCCTCAAGCGGACTCACGGCGGGGCGCGATTGACCAATCCTAAGTCGGACGAGTTCACCTTTTCCACTCGCGACACCCACCAGTTGGACGAAAAAGAGGCGATCGGCAAGGCGTGCGCGGAGTTCATCTCGGCTAACCAGACCATCATCGTGGACACCGGGACGACATGCTTTCACGTCGCGAAGTATTTGGAGGCCAAGACGCCGCACATCATCACAAACTCCCTGCCGGTGGCGAACCTCTTCTCCTCGGCGGGCAAAATGGAGGTCGTGGTCAGTGGTGGGGTTATTTACCCGAAGCTCGGCGTGCTGGTCGGGCCGCTGGCGGTGGCGGCGTTTGGTCAGGTTCACGCCGATGTGGCGATCATGAGCTGCGGCGGGCTGACGCCGGACGGCATCACGAACTCGCACGGGCTGCTCATCGAGATACAGCTGGCCATGATGCAGGCGGCGGGGCGCGTCATCCTGTGCGTGGACCACACGAAGTTTGGCCGACAATCCATCAGCCGGCTGTGCGGGCTGGAGGCGATTGACACGGTCATCACGAATATTCTGCCGTCGGCGGAAATGCAGGCGGCGTTGGAGAAGGCCGGCGTGGAACTCATCGTCGCCGCGCCGGATGGCCCGAAGGTGATTCTGCGCAATCAGCCCAAGGCCCCGCGCCCGGCCCTGCGCAAGCTCTCCCCTGCTCCGGCGCCGATGGGCATTTCGACCGAGCACGACGGCTTCATCGACTAGCCGTTTTTTTGTGGAGAGCAACGACTACGCACTTGTCCCGCTGGCCAACGGCACCTTCAGCATCCGCCTGATCGCAAACGGAGAGACGTTTCACCCCGTCATCGGGCCGATGGCCGAGGCGGAGGCGCTCTACATCCGGCAATTGAAACTGCGCGAGCGCGCGCCGGTAGAAGACAAGTTCGTCATCTGGGACATCGGCCTAGGCGCGGGCGGCAATGTGCTGACCACGCTCCATCAACTGAAGGATGTGCCGGCGCATCTCCACGTTGTCAGCTTCGACCACACGCTCGGCGCGCTGCACTTTGCGTTGGAGCACGCGGCGGCGCTCCAGTTTCCCGTCGGACTGGAAAGCGTGCTGGAGGAATTGCTTCACACGCACCGGGTGGAGTTTCGTCACGGCGCGCTGCAAGTGACTTGGGAAATTCACGTCGGCGATTTCCCTGCTGCGCTGACGGCCTCCGATCCGGCCTGGCCCGCGCCGCACGCCATTTTCTTCGACGCCTACTCGCCAGCGCGCAACCCGGCCATGTGGACTCTGCCGTTGTTTGAAAATCTGTTCCGCTGCTTGGATCCGCAGCGGCCTTGCACGCTGGCCACTTACACCCGCAGCACCATTCCGCGCGTCACGCTCTTGCTGGCCGGATTCTTTGTGGGCGCAGGTAATCCCGTGGCGGCGAAGACTGAGACCACGATGGCCGCGAACAGCCTGGCGCTTATCGAAAAGCCGCTCGGGGCACGCTGGCTGGAACGCGCCCGCACCTCGCACAGCGCCGAACCGCTGCACGCCAACGAATATCGGATCGCGCCCTTGGCCCCGGAGACGTGGGAACGGCTGCGTGCGCATCCGCAGTTCAACCCCGTTTAGCAGGCGCATTCCACGTTGCCAGTTCCAGGTCTGGCTGCAAAAAACTGCTGCTTTCCCCGTCCGTCTCTCGTAATTCTACCGAGGTACGCCCCGTAGGATTGCGCTGATGAACAAGGTTGATTACGCCCTCCAAATGGCGCGCAATTACCCACAGCAACAGAACAAGGTATGGACATGAAAACTTTCTCCCGGCTGAAGGCGGTCGCGCTTGCGCTCGGCTGCGTCGTGTTGTCGGCGTTTGCGGCCGCGCCGGTGGCCGTGCCGGACAATTATTCGGTCAACGAGGACACCACTCTTTCCATCGCCGCGCCCGGCGTGCTCGCGAATGACAGCGACGCGGATGGCGACGCCTTCACCGCCTCGCTGATCGCGACCACGACGAATGGCACGCTCACGTTGAACGCCAACGGCTCCTTCACCTACCGCGCCACGACCAATTTCTTCGGCACGGACACCTTCACGTATCGCGCCCGCCAGTCCGGTGCACAGCAGTCGGCGACGGTGGCTGTGAGCATCGCGATCAGTCCCGTGAACGATGCGCCGCGTGCGACAAACAATTCTTATTCCGTGAACGCAGGCTCCGTGCTGGGCCTCGCCGCGCCGGGCGTGCTGGGGGATGACTTCGATGTGGAAGGTGACCCGATGACGGCGTTGCTGGCGTCAAATCCCGCGCAAGGTTCGCTCGTGCTGAACCACGACGGCTCGTTCAGCTACACGCCGAATGCGAATTACTTCGGCAGCGACTCGTTCATCTACCGCGCGAGTGACGCGCAGGCGACGAGCGCGGTCGCGACCGTCAGCCTCACGGTACAGCCTGCGCCGATTGTCGTGACCACGCCGCCGCAGAGCCAGACCAACTGCCTTGGCGGCGCCGCGACCTTCAGCGTCACGGCCACCGGCACGGCGTTGCGTTATCAATGGCTGAAGGGGACGACGACGTTGACGAGTCAGACGAACAGCACGCTCGTCCTGCCGAATCTGGTGAGCGGCGACGCTGGCACTTACAACGTCCGCATCACCGGCGCGACCAACTCGATCACGAACAGCGCCACGCTGACCATCAATGCTCCCGTGCTAGCGACGGCGCTCACGAACTTCACGCGCTTCGTTGGCTCCATCGCCATCTTCAACACGCGCGTCACGGCGGGCACCGGGCCGATCACTTTTACGTGGTTGAAAAACGGCGCGGCCCTTTCCTCGCAGACGAGCAGCAATCTCGTGCTGACCAATTTGGTCGTCGAAGACTCCGGCCTTTACAGCGTGGTCATCAGCGGCGCGTGCGGCAGCGTGACGAACAGCGCCTCGCTCGACGTCGCGACGTGCTTTCCGTCCGTGGACGTCATGCTCGTCATTGATCGCTCCGGCTCGATGGCCGGCCAGCCCTACACCGACGCGCGCGCCGCCTGCACGAACTTCATCCACAACCTCCAGTTCGGTCCCACGAACGACATGTGCGGCCTCGTCGCCTACAACACGAGTTCGATTCTTCAGCAGTCTTTGACCAACAGCATGTCCCGGCTGGAGCAGGCCATTCATACACTGCCGCCGGCCACCAACGGCACGCGCATCAGCGACGGTCTCACGAACGCGATGGCGGAACTGTTCTCGGTGCGCCATCGCTCGAACGCGCTGCCCATCATCGTGCTGATGTCCGACGGCCTGCCGAACAGCGGCGACTCGCCGAGCAATGTTTTGTATCACGCCCAGCTCGCCAAGAACGCGGGCGCGCGCGTCTTTACCGTCGGTCTCGGTGCGGTGGATCCGTCGCTGATGGCGAACGCCGCGTCTTCGACGAATGATTATTTTTTCACGACGAACTCCTCGCAGCTCGCCGCGTTCTTCGACGCCATCGCCACCATCATCTGCCGTCCGCCGACCAACATCGTCGGCCCGTCGGACGTGACGGTGTGCATGGGCGTGAACGCGAGCTTCAACGTCACGGCCAGCGGCTGCGACGGCTTCCAGTTCCAATGGCGCCAGGGTGGCGTGAACATTTTCGGCCAGACGAACAGCACCTTCACGGTCACGAACGCGCAGCCGGCGAACGCGGGAATTTATTCCGTCGTTGTCTCCGCGCCGTGCCGCACGGTGACGAACAGCGCGACGCTCACCGTGAACGCGCCCGCGCAAATCATTGTGCCGCCCGCGAGCCAAGTGAGCTTCCGCGACAGCAATGTGATTTTCAGCGTCACGGCCACCGGCACGGCCTTGAGCTACGAATGGCGGCGGAACGGAAACGTGTTGAGCACGGGCGACACGCTGGCGTTGAACAATCTCACGACCAATGACGCGGGAACTTATTGCGTCTTTGTGACCGGCGCGCTCTGCGGCGGCACGGTTTCCAACTGCGTCACGCTCACCATCTCGAACCGCGCCCCCGTCGCCGTGAACGACAGCCACACGATCAATGAGGACACCGCGCTCGTCATCGCGCCGCCCGGCGTGCTGCTGAATGACAGCGATGCGGATGGCGATCCGTTGACCGCCGTGATTGTCGTTCCGCCCATGCATGGCACGCTCACGCTGAACACGAATGGCGGATTCATCTACACGCCGACCAACAACTTCAACGGCTCCGACTCGTTCACCTACCGTGCCACTGACGGCGCGAGCAACTCGAACCCCGCGACCGTGAGCATCTCCGTCACGCCCGTGAACGACGTGCCGGTGGCAAACAATGACGCCTACTCGATGACCGCCGGCACGCTGCTGAACATCACCGCGCCCGGTGTGCTCGCGAACGACACCGACGTTGAGAACACCGGCCTCGCCGCGCTGCTCGCCAGCCAGCCCGCGAACGGCACGCTCACGCTGAACGGCAACGGCTCATTCACCTACCAGCCAAACACGAACTTCAGTGGCAGCGACAGCTTCACATATCGCGCCTTCGACGGCGGCGCGACCAGTGGCGTCGCCACCGTCACCATCGCCGTCGTGCCGGTGCCGGTCGTCATCGTCGTGCCGCCGACCAGCGGCACGAACTGCCCCGGCGGCACCACCACCTTCAACGTGACCGCGACCGGCACCGCGCTCACCTACCAGTGGACGTTCAACGGCGAACTGATTTCCGGCGTCACGAACCGTTCGCTGGCCGTGCGAAACATCACCGCGACCAACGCGGGCATTTACTGCGCCATTGTCAATGGCGCGGCGGGCGGGCCGATCACGAGCTGCGCGGAACTCGTCGTGTTTGAGAACACCATCATCACCGTGCCGCCGACGAATCTTGTCGTGTGCGAAGGCGCCGCGGCGCAGTTCACCGTGGGCGCGACCGGCACGCAGCTCGGCTATCAGTGGTCGTTCGCCGGCACCACGCTGACGAACGAGACGAACGCCACGCTCCTCCTCGACAACGTGGCGCTGAACGCCATGGGCGATTACACGGTGGTCGTGAACGGGGCGTGCGGCGCACCCGTGACGAACACGACCTCGCTCGTGGTCAACCAGAACGTGGAAATCATTTCCGCGCCCACGAACCAGACAAGCTTCGTCGGCAGCAACGTGGTCTTTACGGTCGGCGCGATTGGCACCGGCGTGGTTTACGAATGGTATTTCAACGGCACGCTCATCAGCACGAACAGCACGCTGCCGCTGAACAATCTCAGCACCAACCAGGCGGGCACCTACTGCGTGGTGGTGCGCGGCGTGTGCGGTGCTCCGCTCACGAACTGCACCACGCTCACGATTCAGAACCGTGCGCCCGTGGCGGTGAACGACAGCTACACGACGCCTGAAGATCAGCCGCTCATCATCAACGCGCCCGGCGTGCTGGTGAACGACGGCGACATTGACGGCGACACCTTGACCGTGCTGCTGGTGAGCAATCCCGCGAGCGGCACGCTGAACTTCAACCCGGACGGCTCGTTCACTTTCACGCCGAGTTTGAACATCACCGGCACGGTCACGTTTACCTACCGCGTCAGCGACACGCAACTGACCAGCGCCCCGGCCACGGTCACGATCATGGTCACGCCGCTCAACGACGCGCCCGTGGCGCTCAACGACAGCTACTCGATCAACGAAGACACGACGCTCGTCATTTCCGTCCCTGGCATCCTGGCCAACGACTCCGACGTGGACGGTGACCCATTGAGCGCGGTGCTCGTGAGCAACCCGGCCAGCGGATCGTTGAACCTGAATCCAAACGGCTCGTTCCTCTTCACGCCGAGTTTGAATTTCACCGGCACGGTCACGTTCACCTACCGCGCCAATGATTCAGAACTCTCCAGCGGAGTTGCCACGGTCATGATTACGGTGTTACCGGTGAACGACACGCCCGTCGCGTTGAACGACGCCTACACCATCAACGAGGACACGGTACTCTCGGTCACGCGCCCCGGCATTCTCGCGAACGACACGGACGCGGATGGCAACACTTTGACCGCCGTGCTCGTTGCGGATGTGACGCACGGCACGCTGCTCTTCAGCGCGAACGGCTCGTTCTTCTACACGCCGAACACGAACTTCCACGGCGTGGATACCTTCACGTATCGCGCGACGGATGGTTCGCTCACGTCCGCCGTGGCGACCGTGACCATCACGATCAATCCGACCAACGATCTGCCCGTCGCGATCAACGACGACGCCTACACCACGCTGGAAGACACGGCGCTGACGATTCTGCCGCGCGGCATTTTGACGAACGACGTGGACGTGGACGGCGACACGCTGACCGCGCTGCTCGTCAGCACCACGACGCACGGCACGCTGACGCTCTCGAATAACGGCGCGTTCTTCTACACGCCCAGCCTGAACTACACCGGCGTGGATGCGTTCACCTACCGCGCGACGGACGGCTTCCTCACGAGCAGCGTGGCGACGGTGACCATCACAGTGCTGCCGGTGAACGACACGCCGGTGGCGGTGAATGACAATTACTCCGTGAACGAAGACACGACGCTCACCGTTTCCGTCCCTGGCGTCCTTGGAAATGACAGCGATGTGGACGGCAATCCGCTCACGACGGTGCTGGTCAGCAACCCGGCGAGCGGCACCTTGAACCTGAACACGAACGGCGCGTTCACCTTCACGCCGAGTTTGAACTTTACCGGCATGGTCACATTTACCTACCGCGCCACCGACTCGCAGCTCACGAGCGGTGTGGCCACGGTCACGATCACCGTGCTGCCGATGAACGACGCGCCCGTGGCGCTGGACGACAACTACTCGGTGAACGAAGACGCCACGCTCACGATTGCCGCGCCCGGCATTCTGGCTAACGATTCTGACGTGGACGGCAATCCGCTCACGGCGGTGCTTGTGAGCAATCCCGCGAGCGGCACGTTGAACTTGAACACGAACGGCTCGTTCACCTTCACGCCGAGTTTGAATTTCACGGGCGTCCTCACGTTCACGTATCGCGCCAGCGATTCCCAACTCACCAGCGGACTCGCCACCGTGACCATCACGGTGCTGCCCGTGAACGATGCGCCGGTCGCGGTCAACGACGCCTACACCACGCTGGAAGACATCGCGCTGCAACCAAGTGGCACGCGCAACATCCTGCTCAACGACACGGATGTTGACGGCAACCCTCTGGATCCAATCCTGGTGCAAAGCACCACCAATGGTGTGTTGCAGTTGATCACCGTCGGCGGGTTGCGCGGTCTGTTTCGCTACACGCCCAACACCAATTTCGTGGGCGTGGACACATTCCTTTACAGCGTCACCGATGGGACGGCCACGTCCGGCGTGGCCGCGGTGACCATCACGGTCACGCCGGTGAATGATGAACCTGTGGCGCTCAACGACAGTTTCACGATGCTCGAAGACGGCGTGCTGAACATCCCGTCGCTCGGCGTGCTGACGAATGATTTCGATGTGGATGGTGACGCGCTGATTTCGCTGCTGGTCAGCAACGTGATGCACGGCACGTTGAGCCTCGCGACGAACGGCGCGTTCATCTACACGCCGAGTTTGAACTACACGGGCGTGGATATTTTCACCTATCGCGCGACGGATGGCTCGCTCACGAGCGGCGTGGCCACGGTCACGATCACCATTGGGCCGGTCAATGATGTGCCGGTGGCGAACAACGACAGCTTTGTCGTGAACGAAGACACGCGGCTCACCGCGCTGGCGGTGGACGGCATCTTGACGAACGACTTCGATGTGGATGGCGATCCGCTGACGGCGGTGCTGGTCAGCGACGTGACGCGCGGCACGCTGATTCTCGG
>JANOAY010001037.1:0-9865 GCA_031411375.1 Pedosphaera sp.
CACACACGCGCGCGTTTCTGAAGATTTCGCGCCCACGACCAATGGCCCGTGCTTGGTGGAACTGCTCTTCTACCGGCCAGGGTCTGAGCCATCGGCCGTGGCCTATCTGGACAATTTCGAAATCCGCCCGCAGCCCTTCAACGTGCGAACCGTGAACTTGAGCAGCGGCTGGGGAACAGCCTCGCTCGCCTGGCAGTTGCCCATGACCAATGCCCTGCTCATGGCCCGCGACCGCGAGGGGCGCGCGCCGGCTTTGTCGAATCCCTTCGACGTGGTGGCCTCGGCCAACTTGGTTCTCCAGAGCGACCTCGCCCACGGCGCGCGCGTCGGTCAGGACATCGAATGGTTCGTGCAAGTCCGCAACCAGGGGCCGGACATCGCTACGGGCGTCACCTTGACGAACCTTCTGCCCGCCGGCTTTTCCTTTCTCTCGGTCACGGGGCTGGTCGGCGGAACCTTCACGAACGAGGGCGGCACGGTGCGTTGTGATTTGGGAACCATGACGGTCGGCGCGGTGCGTGAACTGCATTTTTTCGCCCGCGCACCGGACGAAGGAAATTACACGAACGTCGCAGGCGTCCGGGCCAGCGAGCCGGACCCTTTCCCGGCCAGCAACGCCGCCACGCTGCCCATCAACGTGACTCCGCCGCTCATCACCTTCGGCGATCCTTTTCAACTCGTCCCGGCCTACGCCACCGAGAATCCCGCCGGAGCCACTCTGGAATTCCCGCTCGTGCTCGGTGCGCCCCGCACCAACACCGTCACCGTCGAATTCTTCACTGCGCCGTCCGGAGCCACGCCGGGTCTCGACTACCTGCCGACGAACGGCACCGTGATTTTCTCTCCGGGCGTCACGCAACAAGTCGTGCAAGTGACCGTGCTGGATGACGCCCTCGACGAGTTTCAGGAAACCCTCTTCCTGCATCTCACCAACGTGGTCAACGCCGACATCAGCGGGGCGTCCAACACCGGCGTCATCCTCGACAACGGCGACACGCCGGGCGCGGTCTTCCTTAGCGACGCCAGTGCACTAGAAGGCGACGCTGGGACCACCAGCTTGCTCTTCAACGTCGCCGTCGCGCCGCCCAGCGGGAAAACGATTTCGTTTCGTTACGTGACACAACCGGGCACGGCCACAGCGGGATCGGATTTCGTGTCCACCAATGTGGAGTTCTTCCTCGCGCCCGGCCAGACCAACGCTAGCTTCGCGATTGCCGTACGTGGCAACACGGTCAACGAGCCGGATGAATTCTTTCAATTGCGGCTCACCAACCAGATCAACGCCACGCTGGGCCGCGCGCTCGCCACGGGCACCATTCTCAACGACGACGCCGTGGCGGGCCGGCTCGATCATTTTCTCCTCAGCCTCGTTCCTTCGCCGCAAGCGGTGGGCCGTCCGGTGCCGTTCACCGTTCAGGCGGTGGACGCCTTTGATGCGCCGGTCACGAACTTCCTCAACGGTTCCGTCACTCTCACCGCCGTCGCGCGCACCAATCAGATCAACGTGAGCGTGAGTCCGACTGTGCTCTCGAATTTCGTCGCGGGCCGCTGGACTGGCACCGCCACGCTGGCCGTGTCCAATCCGCTCGTCATGCTCAAAGTCAGTGACTCGGCGGAACACGTCGGCCAGAGCAATCCCTTCGACGTGCTGACGGCGATTCCCATGACGGTCACGCTGCCCGCCACGGCGACGGAAGGCGACGGCGTGCTGGCGGGCGCGGGCCGCGTCACGCTCGGCGCTCCGCAACTTGCGGATCTGATCGTGAGCCTGTCGTCCGGCGCGGAGATTTCCGTGCCGGCCTCCGTCGTCGTGCTCGCCGGGCAGACGAACGCCGTCTTCGACATCACGGTGGTGGACGATGCGAATTACGACGGCTCGCGCAATGCGCCTGTCACCGCCGTCGCGCCTTTCTTCACCCAGCACACAGCCACGATGAAGGTTCACGACAATGAATCCGGCGTGGTCACCTTTTCGCTGCCCGAGACGGCGCGGGAAGGCGATGGGCCAGTGCAGTTCCGCGTCACCGTCTGGCCGCCGACACACACCGGGCTGAACTTTTTCTTCTCCAACAGTGCGCCGGGCGAAATCAGCGGACCGGACAATGTCGGTTTTTCCGCCGGAGCCACTTCGCTGGTCACCACGGTCTCCATCACCGACGACAGCCGGCTGGATGGAACGCAACTCGCCACGATGAGCACGGACATTCCCAACTGGACGGTCATTCCCGCGACCATCGCCGTGCTGGACAACGAGAGCACGAATCTCACGCTGACCTTTGGCTGGCAGGGGCCGTATCGCGAGAGCGTCAACATTACGAACCTGCGCAACGTGCGCATCTCCGGCACGCTGCCCACCAACCTCACGGTCAACCTGACGTCCAGCGACGAGAGCGAACTGATCGTGCCGCCGAGCGTGACGATTCCGGCCGGGCAGTTGAGCGCGAGCTTCAACGCCACGCTGCCGGACGACGCAGATTTTGACGGCGTGCAAAACGTCCTGATCACCGCGAGCGCTCCGGGCTTTGGCCCGGCGACGAACACGATTCCCGTGAGTGACAACGACGTTCACCATCTGTCGTTCAACACCTATCCGAAGTCAGCCTTCGTGGGCGCGACCTTCACCGTTCAGGTTTATGCGCGGGACATTAACAACTTGCGCATCACCGGTCTCGGGTTGCCGCTGGTGCTGACGGCGGCAGGCGATCACGGACCGATGCCGCTGGATTATGTCACCGAACCGCTTCCGCCCCGCGAAGCCGATGCCCGCATGAGCGTGCGGGCGCTGGCCGTCGACACGAACGTGCGCATCACGGCCACAACCACCAACGGGCTGAGTGTGACCGGCGATCCCTTCGATGTGACGCCGCCCGCGCTCCAGTTCCCCGGCGTGGCGGCGGTGGATGTGGCGTGCGATCCGGTCGCGCAACGGCTTTACGCCGTGGTGCCGACGAATGCGTCCGCGCACGCCGGACGTCTCGTGCGCGTCGCGCCGGACACCGGCGCGGTCGAGGCGTCCATCGAGGTGGCCTTTGATCCGACACGCGTGGTTGTGGACGACCGGGGCCGCTTTGCCTACGTCACCGGCACGAACGGACTCATCCGCCGCTTCCGGCTCGACACACAAGTTGCCGATCTCGACTTCCAACTCGAACCCGGACTCAGCGTGGAAGATTTCGCCGTGATGCCCGGACACCCGGAAGTGCTGGCGGTGTCGCGCCGCCACACCTGCTGCACGCCGCGCCACGCGGATGTGGCGCTCTACGAGAATGGTGTTGCGCGTCCTGCCTCGCCCGCGCTGGCCTTCGGCCCAAACCGGATCGAGTTTGGCGCAACCAGCAACCGTCTCTTCGGCCTCAACACCGAGAGCAACAGCTTCACCTTCTTCCGCCTCAGCGCGACGGCCAGCGGACTCGCCGTGGAGAGCACAACGAACGGCTTCGGCGGAACGAACGCGGACTTCCGCTTCGGGGGCGGACGGGTGTACTCAACGCCCGGCCAGGTCTGGGACGCGGAGACGGGCGCGGTCATTGGCCCGCTGCCGTGGGCCGGGCCGGTGGCCGTTGATTCATCCCTTGGTCGCGTCTTCTCGCTTCACTTCGTCAGCGGCACCACTTGGCGGCTGGAAGTGTTGGCCGAAACGAACTTGACCAATGTGGGTTTCGTCAGCGTGTCCGGCGTGAGCGCGGTCACGAATCTTGTGCGCGGTGGCGCGGACACCATCGCCTTCATCAGCGCGCAAGGACTGGGGCTGATTCACACCGCGCTCATTTACGACACGGATGCCGACGGTCTGCGCGATGATTGGGAGCGCCAGTTCTTCGGCAGTCTTGATTCGCTGGCGGGTGCGCCCGGCGCGGACGCGGACGGCGACGGCCGCAGCAACGCGCAGGAGTTTCAATCCGGCACCAACCCCACGGACGCGGCCAGCGTGCTGCGGATCAGCGGCGCGGGCGGGAACGGGATGGGCCGGGAAATCACCTTCGGCACGATCGTCGGCAAACGCTACCGCGTCATCCGCGCGGCGACCTTGGCAGGGCCGTGGCAGACGGTGGCGGACAACATCGTGGGCACGGGCGGTCCCGTTTCAATTACCGACCCTGGCACGAGCGGCACGCCGCAAGGCTTCTACCGCATCCAGTTGCTCCCGTGACTGGCCGTGCGGCTTTGCTATGAAGCCATCGCGCGGGCGATGGAGTTCCACCAGCCGTCGTGCAGTTCGGTGAGCGGCGCGGTGAGATCGCCGGTCGCGGTCTTCACCTTCAGTTCGCTGCCGCCGACTTTGCCGATCTGAGTGGCGGGGATGCCGAGCACCTTCGCCTGACCAAGCACCTTCGCGGCGTTATGTGCGGTGGTGGAAATGACGATGCGGCTCTGCGTCTCGCCGAAGAGCAACGCGTCGAGCCGTTGGAGTTCAACCTTCAGGTTGCTCAGGTCGATCTCCGCCCCGATGAGCCGCGGTGTTGCGCGCGCGATCTGCTGGCTGATGCAGCTCTCGGCCAGCGCGACGGTGAGTCCACCTTCGCTGCAATCGTGCGCGCTCTTGATCACGCCTTGGGCGATCCAGCCACGCAGCGCGTCATGCAGAGTTTTCTCCTTCTCCATGTCCAGGCGCGGGGGCGTGCCGGTCTTCTGACCGTGAATGACTTTCAAGTAAGCCGAGCCGCCGAGGCCTTGCAGCTTGTCGCCCGTGTCCACGATGTCGCCGAGCAGAAGGATCGCGTCGCCTTCGTCCTTGAACCACTGCGTGGTGATGTGCTCGGGCTTCTCAATGATGCCAACGACAGCGACGGTGGGCGTCGGATCAATCGGGCCGTTCGGGCTTTGGTTGTAGAGCGAGCAGTTGCCGCCGGTGACGGGCGCGTTGAAGTGGCGACAGGCGTCGGCCAAGCCGCGCACGGATTCCTTGAGCTGGTAGAACAGCTCAGGGTTGTGCGGGTTGGCGTAGTTGAGATTGTCGGTCGCGCCGAGCGGCACGGCGCCGGAACACGCGAGATTGCGGCAGGCTTCGGCCACGGCGATTTTGCCGCCCTCGTACGGGTCGAGATAGACGTAGCCGCCGTTGCAGTCCACGGAGATGGCGATGAGCTTGTCGGGGAAACTGCCGCCGGGACTCTCGGGCACCGAATCGTACTTGATGCGCAGCACGGCGGCGTCGCTGCCGGGGGCCACGATGGTGTTGTCGCGCACCATGTAATCGTATTGGCGATAGACCCAGTTCTTCGAGGCGATGGTCGGCCAGGAGAGCAATGCCTTCAAATCGGCTATCGGCGATTGGCTGTCGGCGATTCCTTCCAGCGTGAACGCGCGCACCGCCGCGAGATACTTCGGTTCAACAGACTCGCGCTGATAGATGGGCGATTCGTCGGCGATCTTCTTGGCCGGAATGTCCACGATCACTTTGCCGCCGTGGCGCACGACCATGTGGCCGGTGTCGGTGACGAAGCCAATCTCCGCCCAAGGCAAATCCCACTTGTCGAAGATGCGCTGCACTTCGGCCTCGCGCCCCTTCTTCACGATGATGAGCATGCGCTCCTGCGATTCGCTCAACATGATTTCGTAGGAACTCATGTTCGGGACGCGCTGCGGCACCTTGTCCAATTCGATCTCGATGCCCGTGCCGGCGCGGGCCGCCGTTTCGCAGGTTGAGCAGGTGAGGCCCGCCGCACCCATGTCTTGAATGCCGGCCACGCAACCCGTCGCGAGCAATTCGAGGCACGCTTCGCAGACCAGCTTCTCCATGAACGGATCACCGACCTGCACCGCGCCGCGCTGTTGTTGCGCGGATTCATCGGTCAAGTCTTGCGACGCGAACGCCGCGCCCGCCAGACCGTCGCGACCCGTGGCCGGGCCGACGTAGAAAACGGGATTGCCGATGCCCTTGGCCGCGCCGCGCGCGATTTGCTCATGGCGCAGCACGCCGAGGCAGAACGCATTCACCAACGGATTGCCCTCGTAGGTTTTGTCGAAATACACCTCGCCCGCGAGCGTCGGGATGCCGAAGCAGTTGCCGTAGTGCGCGATGCCGTTGACCACGCCGCTGAAGAGGCGGCGGTTGTTGGCGATTTCCGCTTCCGTCCCGCTGCCGTTGCCATTCGTGATCGGTCCGAAGCGCAGCGAATTCACCGCGCACACCGGCCGCGCGCCCATCGTGAAGATGTCGCGCACGATGCCACCGACGCCCGTGGCCGCGCCCTGGAACGGCTCGACTGCGCTCGGATGATTATGCGACTCGATCTTGAACGCGATGGCGATGCCGTCGCCGATGTCGATGATGCCCGCGTTTTCCTCGCCCGCGCCGACGAGAATCTTCGGCGACTTGGTCGGGAAGGTTTTCAGCAGCGGCCGGGTGTTCTTGTACGAGCAATGCTCGCTCCACATCACGGAGAAGATGCCCAGTTCGGTGTAGCTCGGCTCGCGCCCGCCGAGGATGACCTTGGCGTGCTCGTATTCCTCGGGCGTGAGGTTGTGCTTCTTGACTAACTCCGGCGTGATTGCTGGCTCGCTCATTGAAATTGGGTGCAACAGTTCAAAACGAAACGCGCGCAGCATGGGCGGCGTGAGAACGGCACACAAGAAAAACGAATCCACCCGCGGCACTCCAGCATTTCCCTTGACGCCACGGAGGCTGGGCCGCTCATTCCTTGCGTTGGGCAATTTGAAGAAATCGCTGCGGAAGCCAGTCACATTGCTGACATAACAATCAACCACACTCGCATGAAAAAACTTTTGCTCGCTCTCACCCTCGCCGGCTTCGCTGCTGTGCCGAGTCTGCACGCCCAGTCCACCGCCTTGACCGTTTCGCTCAAGGCTTACTCGCAAAACCCCACGCAAACGAACGGGTCTAATCTCCGCTTCACCGTCAGCAAGCCCGCCTTCACGACCCTGCACTTGCTCGGGCTGATCGCGGACGCTCTCAACACCAACTTTCCCCCCACGGCCAAACTGGTCATGGTCGATTACACCAGCTTCCAAGTGCAGATGCCGGACCAGCAGGTACTGGCCAGTCTGAGCACGGATTTGATTCGCGCAGAAACCGGCCCTTACCCTGAATCGAGCACGTACAACGGAGTCACGGGCCGGGATGTGCGGCAGTATTACTACGTCCTCCGCATTTTCTTCGATGACGGCGGCGACAACTATTTCACCCTGCGCGGTTTCACCACCGAGAATTTCTCCCGCTCGGCGGCGGGCGCGAACAACACGCGCATCGTCCGCGACTCCTTCCTGATGAACGCGGCGGGCGACGGCCAGTTGGATGGCCAGGACGTGGTGTTCAACGGCAAAATCACGGGCAGCGGTCGCAAGGTGGAGGCGAATAACTGATCGTGCGGCCAGAGCCAGCTACTTCCGCGCCGCTGCGTTCGTCGCCATGAAACCCTGCGACATCTCCAGCAGCGTCGCGTGGATTTTCCCCGCCACGTCCGGGCCGACGGAGTTGATCTCGCCGTAGTGCTTCTTCTTCGCGCCGTAGAGCCACGGCGCTTTCCGGTCGAACTCCGTCTTGGGGATGATGTAGCCGATCTCGTCGTTCGCGAGGCCGAGGATAAACTTCACCTTGCCCGGCATGAACTCCCGCACCGGCGGCACCTCCACGATGCCCACAGAATAGTCCGCGCCCTCCGGCACCTCGATGCCGCCGTTCACGATCTCGGGATAAATTTCTCCCGGAATGCACGCAAGGCTGGCCGGGCCGATGCCGACCAGCGCGACTTCGCTGCGCAGTCGTTTCCAGCCCACATGGCCGCGATCAATCAGCCCCACCACAGGCGCAAGGAGAAAACCGTTGTTGTCCAGCGGCAGCTCGACGGTGCGCGCCCGCACGGAAATCGGAACGTGCGAATACGCCGGCGCGTTCGTGCTCTCCAGCCGCGGCAGAATCCGCGCGGCCAGCCGGTGGCCCACGGCGCGCGCCTTCGCATGCGACGGCTCGGTGAACTCGCGTTCCAGAAACGGATCGCGCACCACGACCCGGGGCGTCGTGCTCATCAGCCCGCCAATCGCGCCGTTCACGTAGAGATGGATGCCGCCCACGCCGGCGCGCAGGGCGAGATTGCTCTCGGTCACGCCGTTCTCCAGCGCCTCACGCAAGTAGCCGGGGAAGTCGGCGGTGATTTCGGTGTTCTTGCCCCACACGGTTTCAGGATGGTTCGCCCAATTCACTACCGAACCGATGGTCGTGCCGTTTGTGGGGCTGGTGAAGTGCAGGACGCGCACGTCGGCATCGAAGACCTCTGGCGGACGCGTGTCCGCGACGAGTCCATCCGTGAGCATGGGAATTTCATGCACCGCTAGCCGCGCGGGCTGAAGCGCCGCCGCCGCGCGGTCCAGCGCCTTGGCCGCCGCTGAGACGACATTGATGCGGTAGAATCCATCCACGCCCGTGTGCCAGTAGTCCGGCCCCCACAAGCCCATGAGGTCGGGCGCGGAGTGGTTGTGCGTGGAGGTGACAATGGCGTAATCAATCTTCGAGAGCGGATACAGGCGCTTGCGGACATCAATCACGTCGTCGTGGAAAAATCCGATGGCATCCAGCGCGACGAACCCGACGCGCGTCCGCCCGTCATCCACGACGCAGGCGATGGCCCAGAGGTCGTCGTGGATTTTCGTGGCGAGGCGGTTCTGGCTGAAACCGGCGAGATAGACCGGGCGGCTCGCGTCGCGCAACTCGGGATTGATCTTCACCCGCGCGAAACCGACTTGCAGCGCCTCCAGTTGGTTGGTCGGAACCTTATGGCCATTGATGTCGAGGCTGATTTGATAGCCGGGGTTGCGGTCGCGAAAGGCGTAGAAACAGCGCAGCACCAAGGCGGCGATGACGATGATCAAAACAAACAGGCCAATGCGCAGCGCGCGGCGCAACAGCCGCCGCCAAAGCGGACGTGGATGGGACGGAACAGTGATCGTGTTCATGTCTGGGTGCGTTCGGACACTCCGGTTAGTCTTGGAAGTAGCATGGGACGGGCGGGCGGTTCAACCTTTAGAAAAGAACATCAGCCTGGAAAGTGTGGCGACCCGGCCTGGCCCCCGGGCGGCAATTCCAAGCACGTTTCCCAGCAATTTCTCCAGATATGCTCTGGCCGGGCGGATGCTCTTTCGCGTGATTGCTTTAATAGAAAATTTATGCAGACTGCCGCCGTCTCCCAGACGCGCAACCCACTTATGACGACACAGGCCATGAAAACTTTTGCGACACTCTCGCTGTGTCTCTTCGCCGCGATCTCCCTCGCCCAGTCGCCCGCCGCCAGCCTCCTGCTCACCAAGGAAGGCAAAGTAGAAGTGGCCCGCGCCGGCCAGGCCGCGTGGAGCGCGGGTGCGACAAACCAGACGCTCGCCAATGGTGACCGTGTGCGCACCGGCTCACGCAGCCGTGCCACCATCCGCCTCTCGGACGCGAGCGTGCTCGTGGTGAAGGAACTGACGACGCTGGAGATTCGCCCGCCGCAAACGGCGGGCGCAAACAGCGGCTTCGATGTGAAGAGTGGCAGCAGCTACTTCTTCAATCGCGAGCGGCCCGGCACCGTCGAGTTCCGCACGCCGCTCGCCTCCGGGGCCATTCGCGGCACGGAGTTTCAGATCACGGTGGCGGAGAATGGCCGCACCGAAGTCGCGCTCTTCGACGGCGCGGTGGATCTGACCAACGACTTCGGCGGCGCAAAATTGATCTCGAACGAGCAGGCCGTGGTTGATCCGGGCCAGGCTCCGCGCAAGACGGCGATGCTCGAAGCGAGCAGCATCATTCAATGGGTGCTCTACTACCCGGCGGTGCTCGACGTGGATGAACTCGGCCTGAGCGACGCGGAGAAAAGCGCGCTCGCCGATTCCCTCGCCGCGTATCGCTCGGGTGACTTGCTCGCGGCGCAGGAAA
>JANOAY010001038.1:0-5868 GCA_031411375.1 Pedosphaera sp.
ATCGCCGCGGGCCTGCTGGCGCCAACCGAAGGCAGCGTGCAGGTCAACGGCCAGCCGCTCCAGGGCTTGAACGCCGATGCGCGTCTTGCCGCCCGACTGCGCGTGCAGATGATTTTCCAGGACCCGTTTGCGAGCCTGAACCCGCGTCTGCGCGTCTCGCGCATCGTTGGCGAAGCGGCGCGGCTGCACGGTTTGACGGACGCGGCCGGCGAGGACGACTACGTCAGCGCCCAACTGCAACGCGCGGGCCTGGACCCGGCGCTGCGCCACCGTTATCCGCACCAGTTCAGCGGCGGCCAGCGCCAGCGCATCGGCATCGCGCGCGCGCTGGCCGTGGAGCCGAAGCTGATCGTGTGCGACGAACCGGTCAGCGCGCTCGACGTTTCCGTGCAGGCGCAAATCGTGAACCTGCTCATGGACCTCCAGCAGCAGCGCGGCCTCACCTATCTTTTCATCGCGCACGATCTCGCGGTGGTCGAGCACATCAGCCATCGCGTCATGGTCATGTATCTCGGGCGCGCGGTGGAAATTGCCGAGGCCAAGAAACTCGTGCGCGCACCGAAGCACCCCTACACGCAGGCGCTGCTCTCCGCCGTGCCGGTCGTGGATCCCGACTCGAAGCGGAAGCGCATCATGCTGCCCGGCGACGTGCCTTCGCCCATCGCGCCGCCGCCCGGCTGCACGTTTCATCCACGCTGTCCGGTGAAGGAAGCGCGCTGTGAGCAGGACATTCCGCAGTTGCGCGAGGTTGAGCCAGGGCATTGGGTGTCGTGCCACTTGGCGAAGTAGCTGAGAGTTCAAGGTGGAGCATTGCGATTCCGGTCCCGCCATTTCGCGAGCAACACGACCTCAACTTTTCTTGCCTTTCATGCACCCTCCGAACTCCCGTTGAATTTTCCGCGCGTGTCTCAAGTCCATCTGCGCTGTAACCGATTGGTTCAACCAGTCGCCATTGAGGTAATTGGACAGCATGAAACTGACACGCAAAACAAATTCAGGGCGCGCACCCGGCGCGTTCACGCTCATCGAGCTGCTCGTCGTCATCGCCATCATAGCGATTCTCGCGAGCCTGCTGCTGCCCGCGCTCGCCAAGGCGAAGGAGTCGGCCAAGCGTATCCAGTGCGTGAACGGGCTGCGCCAGCTCGGCATGTCGGTGATGATGTATGCGGATGAGCATGAGGGGTTTTATCCCGAGCGCGGTCTTAGCCCGACCAGTTCGAGCAATTACTGGCCGCTGCTGTTGCAGCCCTACTACGTGGAGACGAAAATTCTTTATTGCCCGAGCGACGTGCCGAATCCGCAGAACCTCGGGGCCAGCGGCCCATTGTCGGCGTTCGCCGCGTTGAGCGCCAAGCGTAGCTATCTGTTCAACGGCTTCAACGACCACTTTCGTGCGCAACCTTCCGGCGGCGTCGTGAGCAAGGTTCCCGAAAGCGCCGTGCTGGAAAGCAGCGAGACCATTTTGTTCGGCGAGAAAGACAGCGGCGATGGCACGCCCGGCAATCCCGGCTCCGGTCATTGGTGGATGGATTACTGGGCGGGCGACGACTACAAGGAACTTGCGCAGACGCGCCATGGTCGCACGGCGCGGGATTCCGGCAGTTCCGTTTACGCCTTCGCCGACGGCAGCGCCCGCAATCTCCGCTTCGGCCAGTCGCTGCTGCCGCTCAACCTGTGGTTTCTGAAAACGGAAGACCGGCAGTTGGGCACGTCGCTTTAATTCGTCGGCGCGTTTCCCCTCACCCCGGCCCTCTCCCTAGAGGAGAGGGAGAACGGCATTCAGTCTTTCTCCATGCGAGCGCGTTCGTAGTCACCCGACGCTGCGTGACTTTCTCCCTCTCCCCGAGGGAAAGGGCCGGGGTGAGGGGAAAGTGACGCCACAGGTTTCGGAAATCACTTTCGCCCGTCAGGCTGTCAGTTTCCCCGTCGCCGCCGAGAAAATTGGCGGCAGATTGTCTGCCACGAGCTGCCACGAATCGCCTTCGTCCGTCGTGCCGAACAATTTCCCCGTGTTGGTGCCGAAATAAATTCCCGCCGGCGTGCCGCTGTCGCTGGCCATGCCTTCGCGATAGCTTGAGCAGAATGACTCTCCCTCCGGCAGACCTTTGCTCAGCGCCTCCCACGTCGCGCCCGCATCGCGGCTGCGGAAGACGCGCAGCTTGTTGTCGGGCGGGCAGCGGTATTCGCCGCTTTTCAGTGGCAGCACGTAGAGCGTCTTTGGTTCACGCGGATGCAGCGCGAGCGGGAAGCCGAAGTCGGACGGCAAGCCCTTCGTGATTTCCGTCCACTTCACTCCGCCGTCCTCGCTGCGATAGACGCCGCAGTGGTTTTGTTGGAACAGGATTTTTCCATCCGCGCTCAAGAGCAGTTTATGCACGCACTGGCCGTGATCAGGATACTTGTCATCGCCGGGTACAAACTCCGCCCGCGTGCCGCGATTCGCTGTGCACCACGTCGTTCCGCCGTCCTCCGAGCGAAAAACGCCGACGGCGGAAATGGCAACGAACAGGCGGCGCGGCTCGCGCTCATCCACGACGATGGAGTGCAGGCACAAGCCGCCTGCGCCGGGATGCCAGTCCTTGCGGGTGGGATGCGCGGTGAGACCGGTCACTTCGTGCCACGTCTTGCCGCCGTCCGCAGTGCGGAACAGCGCGGCGGGTGCGACTCCGGCGTAAAGCACGTTCGGTTCGCTGGTGAGTCCTGGCTCCAGATGCCAGATGCGTTCGAGCTTGAGGCCGGAGTTTTCAGCGAAGGCAGG
The DNA here is from genome assembly GCA_031411375.1 of Pedosphaera sp. Lineage (GTDB taxonomy): Bacteria > Verrucomicrobiota > Verrucomicrobiia > Limisphaerales > SIBH01 > JANNGC01. The sequence goes on from JANOAY010001038.1 coordinate 2,759, forward strand.
ATTCAATTCCGCGCCCGTCCAGGTCTCGCCGAGATCCGATGAGCGCATAATCTCGCAGCCGAACCATGAGTCGTTGACCGTGGCAAAAATTTGCCCGGTGCGCGGATCAAACATGGCGTGTGTGATTTCTTTTCCGGGGAGAAACGGCCCGAGCATCCGCCACGCGAGGCGATCGTCGGTGGTGAAAATGAACAGACCTTTTTTCGTACCAGCCAGCAGTAATGTGGACATGGAAATTTCCTAACGGATGACTTGAGCTAGTGCAAGCCGGAGGAACACCGAGCCTTGCCCGGCAGTAGGAAAGCGTGGCTATGCCGAGCGATACTCGGCGCTCCGCTAATTGGCGCGCAGCGTGTTCCAGATCACGCCGATGATGAACAGGATGATCATCGAGAGGCAGCAGACGAGCTTGCCCACGGCTCCGGCGAAGAGGCCAAGCGTCGCGCCAACGCCGGCCTTGGCGGACGGCTTCCATTCGCGCCCGCCCATCATTTCAAAGAGCGTCGATCCGATGAAGGGGCCGAGAATGATGCCGGGCAGATTGAAGAACAGTCCCACGATGCCGCCGACGACCGCACCGAACATGCCCTTCTTCGTCGCGCCAAAGCGTTTTGCGCCGTAGAGCGTCGCGAGATAATCCATGACCAGCGCCAGCGCGGTGATGAGGAACATCAGCGACAGCACGAGCCAGCCCGCGCTGTCGGATTTGAAATACAGTTTGTGCGCAATGGCCGCGATGAGCACGAGCGGCGTGCTGGGCAGGGCCGGCAGCACACTGCCGAGGCAGCCCACCGCCATGAGGAGCAAAGCGATCGCGAGGCCGATGATCTGTTCAGGAGTCATGTGGTGGAAAAGGACGAATGACGAATGACGAATGGAGCTGGTAGGGCGTCGTTGTCCTCAGCGCGCCGGTGTGAGGCGTGAAAAACTTAGCGGCGCAAGTCCGATTCGCGGCCCGGCGCGCTGAGAACAGCGACGCCCTACCTTGGCCCTGCGCTCGTTTCATCCATTCGTCATTCGTCATTGGAAATTTCATCACGGCTTCTTCATCGGCTCCACGATTTTGAAGTCCGCATCAATCATCGGGGCAAAGAGGGCGTCATCCAGCTTCGGGTTCTTGCGCGCGTTGGTGAACTCATTGCGCATCGTCGAGCCGTCGCCGAAGCGCAGTTCGGTGGCGCGCAGTTGGAAATCATCCGCGCCAAAGGCCAGCGTGATCTGCGGCATGACGCGCCGCGTGGAGAAAGACTTGGGTTGCAGCGCGACGTAGTGGACGTCGTTGGTCTGCGCGGTGGAGAGAACTTTGAACAGCTTCTCGATGTCCGCCTGGCTGCGCGGGAAGCCGGCTTCGAGCAGTGCCAGCGTTTCCTTCCACTGGCCCATGCGCTCGCCGGTGAGCGGGTATTTTTCCACGCGCTTCAGGCGCGGATAGATCACGAGCAGATCATTCGTGTTGCGGACGGCAATGGTCTGCGCAGGCGTGCCCATCTCCCAGCGGAAGCGCAGCGGCGCGGCGAACCAGACGTGGCCGGTGGACACGAGCGGCTGCGTGAGCGTCTTGAGCCGGCGGGTTTGCGTAAGGTCGGCGGACCAGCTTTGGAGGTTGGTTTGCGCGGAGAGAAATTTTTGGAGGACGAGCGGCGTCTCGGCGGCGTGGGCGGGCGGCGTGAGAAAAATTGCGAGCGACAGGAGGCAGGCGGCGACGAAGCGTTGGAGCGCAAAGCTCCAGCTTTGCGCGTTGGAAACCTCGGCACGCGCGGAGCTGGAGCTCCGCGCTCCAATCGCGCGCGCCGCCATTACTCGAACTGTTTTATTGAGACCGTGGCCGTCTGCTTTCATTTCTTCCGCATCGCCTGCCACCACAGCGGCAGCAGAAACACGGAAACGAGCATCGCGCAGACGATGCCCATTCCACAAACTTTTCCGAGGCTCGCCATCCCGGCGTTGCTCGAGAAAGCCAGCGAGGCAAAACCTGCCACCGTCGTCGAACCCGCCAGCAGCAGCGCACGCCCGATGGAACCGCGCACTAAGGCGAGGTCTCCGTGATGCCGCTGAAGCGCGAGCTGGATGTGAATGCTGAAGTCCACGCCCATGCCGAGCAGCAGCGGCAGCGCCATCAGGTTTAACAAATTCCACGACCATCCCGCCACGCCCATGAAGGCCATCAGGCACAGCGCGCTCACGACCAGTGCCATCAGGCTCAACGCCACCTGGCGCAAACTGCGGAAGGCCAGCCAGAGCGTGAACAGGACGAGCGCGATCATCGGCAGCATCACTTTCCAGAAGTCCCTCTTCACTTGCGCGAAGACGGTGTAGCCGAGCACTTCCCAGCCGGACACGTAGATGCCGTCCTTCGCGAGTTGTTCGCCGAACGCGAGCAGGCGCGGCGTCAGTTGCGTGAGCGGCATGTTGGTGTTGCGGTAAATCAAACCGAACGTCATCGCCTGATCCGCACGGCGCGCGATGAATTTGTCGAGCATCCAGCGGCTGCTCTCATTCGTCGGCCAGAAGACGCCGGTGGATTCGGACGCGCTGCGCCACGCCGCGAGCATGTTCTGTGAAAGCTCGAAGGACTGGCTGGTGAATCCGGCTTTGGTTGCGGCCTGCTCCATCACATTCCGCTTCTGCGCGAGCGACGCGGCGACGGCGCGGTTCGCGCTTTGATGCGTTGGCTCCGGCCACACGCTGGTCGTGAGCGTGAAGCCGGTGAACCAGCCGTTCGACACGCCCTGGCGCAGCGCGGCGTCGGTGGTCTGAAGACGCGTGGCGATTTCCGCCTCGTCGCGCCCAGTCACCAGCACCCACATCGGTTCCTGCGTGCGCTTGAGCTTCTGTTTGATTTCCGCAATGGCCGAGTAGGCCGGACTGTTGCGGGGGCGCAAGGCGTCGGCGGAATTATCAAAACTCGGATAACGCGAGAGCAGCGCCATCGCACAGAGAAACACCACAATCACCGTGCTCAACCACGGCAACGGCACGCGCTGCAATGCGCGCTCGGGAACGTGATGTCCCTCGTCGCTCTCCTGCGTGTGTGCGCGGCGGCGCATTAGCGGCGGCAAATACGCGTAGAGCATCACCACCGCCGCGAGCGCGATGCCGATGGCGACGAG
>JANOAY010001039.1:0-2363 GCA_031411375.1 Pedosphaera sp.
AGCCACCCCTCCGGAAGTCTTTTTTTGCCGAGCCATCGAAGCCAACCTGCCGCTCTCCCGGTCAGTCAAATCGCTTCTGCGGCTCCCTCTCGCACCGCGATCTCAGCCCCTATGACACCCGGCTCACGTGACCAGTTTGTCGCTCGCGTCGTCGCCAACGTGCCCGTCTGCCGCGAACATTACCGTACTGCCGAAGGCGGGCAATGGATCGAGCTACAACAACTTCATCAAGAAGCTGAAGAAGGAAGTCGCGGACACCCTCACGCCCGCCGAGCAGATGCAGCTTGGCGATTTGCTGGGCAGCAGTTCGTCCGAACTCGCCGCACTCAAGCCCAAGCAGGAACACAAGTTCGTGCAGGAATGGAAAATGTCCGACTTCGCCGACGCGCTGAACGCCCCGTTGCGCGGCCGTAACTTCGCCAATGGTCGCGAAGCCTGGCTCGCCGGCCAGTGCGTGCAATGCCACCGCTTGAATGACGAAGGCGGCGCCGTCGGTCCCGACCTCGCGGGCGCGGGCGCGAAATACACCCGCCGCGACTTGCTCGAATCCATTCTCGAACCCTCGAAAGTTCTCTCCGACCAATACCAGAACATGACCGTGACGAAGCAGACCGGCGAGGACGTGACCGGCCGCATCATCGAGGACACCGACGCGAAGCTCGTGCTCGTGACCAACCCGCTCACCGGCGAAAAAGTGGAACTCAAGAAGTCCGACGTGAAAAGCCGCACACCCTCGAAGCTCTCGCCCATGCCCGAAGGTCTCGCGAGTATTTTGACGAAGGAGGAAATTCTCGACCTACTGGCTTACATGGAGAGCGCGGGGAACAAGCAGCACGCGGCGTTCAAGTAACGTGCCCCCGGCATCCTGCCGGGTGGAGACTTGATAACGAGATAAGCTTTTCCGCCAAGGGTGGCGCGTTCTGACGGATGCAGCCTGCAGCCCGGCGGGACGCCGGGGCACGTTGGGCCTCGCCTTTTCAGGCGAGCGTGAATATCACCAGCGGCGTGAAAACGCTTTCCGCGCTGTTTAGGCGATTGGCCGTCGCCACCCTGCTGACCACGCTCCCCGCTTTCGCGGCTGAAATTCAAGTCACGCCGCGCGCCCTGAAAATCCACCGCAGCGCGCCGGTTTTCGACGGCCACAATGACTTCCCGTGGGAACTGCGCGAGAAGGGCGATTCGTCCTTCGACAAGTTTGATATCGCGAAGCTCACCACGAATTTTCACACCGACATTCCGCGTCTGCGCGCGGGCGGCGTGGGCGCGCAGTTCTTCGTGGCCTACGTGCCGTCGCACACGATGAAGACCGGGGGCGCGGCGCGGCAGACGTTGGAGCAGATCGATCTCATTCACCGGATGGTGGCGCGTTACCCCAAGGCGTTCGCGTTCGCGCGCACGGCGGACGAAGTGGAGCGCGCGCGCAAGGATGGAAAAATCGCGTGCCTCATCGGCATCGAGGGCGGTCACTGCATCGAAAATTCCCTCGGCACGCTCCGCATGTATCACGAACTAGGCGTGCGCTACCTCACGCTCACGCACGCGGACAGCGTGGGCTGGGCGGACGCGGCCACGGACGCGCCCCAGGCGAACGGCCTCACGGACTTTGGCCGCGAAGTTGTGGCGGAGATGAACCGGCTCGGGATGCTCGTGGACATTTCACACGTCTCAGCGGCCACGATGCACGCGGCACTCGACGCGTCGAAAGCGCCCATCATCGCCTCGCATTCCTCGACCTACGCGCTCGCGCCGCATCCGCGCAACGTCCCCGATGACGTCCTGCGCCGCATCAAGACGAACAACGGCGTGGTGATGGTGAACTTCTTCTCCGGCTTCGTGGTCAAGGAATCTGCGCAAGTGATGGCCAGCATGTTCGATGTCTCGCGCGAGTTGCGCGAAAAATTTGCAGCCAAGGAAGACTACAGCCGCGCGCTGAAACAATGGCGCGCCGAGCACCCGATGCCGTCCGGCACGGTGCAGGATTTGGTGAACCACATTGACCACGTCGTGCAAATCGCGGGCATCGATCACGTCGGACTGGGCAGCGATTACGACGGCGTGAGCCAGGTGCCGACGCAACTCGAAGACGTGTCGAGCTACCCGGTCATTACGCAGGAGCTGCTCAATCGCGGCTACTCGGAAAAGGACATTCGCAAGGTGCTGGGCGGAAACATTCTGCGCGTGCTGCGCGACGCGGAGCAAGTGGCGAAGCGGATGAAGTGATGATGGCAAGGGTCGCGCTGTAACCAGTCGGACCGCTCTCGTAGGTGACGACGTAAGGAGTCTCCATCTGCTCTGCGGAAGGCTTAGTTAGAGACTCGTCACCTCGTCTCCTACGCCGAGATTATTTCGCACGCGGATGAAAC
>JANOAY010001040.1:0-6572 GCA_031411375.1 Pedosphaera sp.
CGGTTCGAGCTCGGCCGGCCCGCCGACACGATGGACACGGCGGAGTCGGTGAAACAAACGTTGGAATTGGTTGAGGTGGGTTGTCAGATCGTTCGTATCACGGCACCGACGGTGAAAGATGCGGCAAATCTTCAAAACATCGTCACTGAATTGCGCAAGCGTGGCTGCTGGGTTCCGATCGTGGCCGACATCCATTTCAAACCGGATGCCGCAATGGAAGCTGCCAAATGGGTGGAGATGGTTCGCATCAATCCCGGCAACTACGCGGACTCGAAGAAATTCGCGACGAAGGAATATACGGACGACCAATACGCCGCCGAGTTGAAGCGGATCGAGGAGAAGTTCACGCCGCTGGTGAAACTTTGCAAAGAGTTGGGCCGCGCGATGCGAATCGGCACCAATCACGGGTCGCTCTCCGACCGCATCATGAATCGCTACGGCGACACGCCGCTCGGCATGGTGGAGAGCGCGCTGGAGTTCGCCCGCATCGCGCGCGCGCAGGACTTCCACAATTTCAAGTTCTCGATGAAGTCCTCGAATCCGAAAGTGATGATCGAGTGCTACCGGCTGCTTACCGCGCGGCTCGCGGAACTCGGGCCGGACTGGAATTACCCGCTGCACCTCGGCGTGACCGAGGCCGGCGAAGGCGAGGACGGCCGCATCAAGAGTGCCATCGGCATCGGTTCCCTGCTCTGCGACGGGCTGGGCGACACCATCCGCGTTTCGCTCACGGAAGATTCCCCGCGCGAGATCGAAGTGTGCAATGATCTGCTGGAGCAAATCCCGCTGCTGACCGGCTCTCAACTCTCAACCTTCAACCTTCAACCCAGCTTCAACCCGTTTGAGTTCGAGCGCCGCGAGACGCCGGAGATTGATTTGAGCGACAGCGTGAAATGCGGTGGCGAACAGCTCATCCGCGTCGTCGTCACGCGCGCGACGTGGGACAAAGTTGCGCCGAAGATTCGCCCGAAAGACGACGTGCGACCGGAGGCCGTGTACGAAGACCTGAACATTCTCGAAGTCGATCCGACGGAAGACTTCACGGTCAATTGCGCCACGCAACTCATCACCGTGAAAGACGGCCTGACGCTGCCGCCCATCGCGGCGTTCCGCCTGCTCGCGGCGAAGTTGAAGCATCTTGGCTTGAACAATCCCATTCTGCTCAAAGACCTCTTCGTGTTCCCGGAAACGCCACTGTGGCCGAAGATCGCTTTGCTCCGCGCGTCCGTCGTGATCGGCGCGCTGCTGGCGGATGGCATTGGCGATGCGATTCTTGTGCGTGGTGAAGCGGGCGGCGGTCAATCACTGCGACTGGCTTTCAACATTTTGCAGGCGGCGGGCTGCCGTTCGTTCAAGACGGACTACGTGGCCTGCCCGAGTTGCGGTCGCACACTGTTCAATCTTCAAACCGTCACCGCGCGCATCAAGGAGCGCACGCAGCATTTGAAGGGCGTGAAGATTGCCATCATGGGCTGCATCGTGAACGGTCCCGGCGAAATGGCCGACGCGGATTTCGGCTACGTGGGCGGAGCGCCGAACAAGATCAATCTCTACATCGGGCACAAGCCCGTGAAGTTCAACATCCCCGAAGCCGAGGCCGTCGAGCGCCTCGTGGACTTGATCAAGGAACACGGCAAGTGGGCGGAGCCGGAGCCGGTGACGGCGTAGGGCTGGAGGCGGAATAATTTTCTGCGACTGGTAGGGCGCGGTGTCCTCACCGCGCCGTGCTGGAATCGAAGTGGCGGTTTCGGACTTGCCCACGCCTCACGCCGGCGCGCCGAGGACAGCGACGCCCCACCAAGACTGATAAATTGGAGACATGCCGCCCGATTTGGTCACTTCGCCGGTGCGCCGAGCCGCTGCGCTTCCTTCTCAAATTGCTCCGCCTCTTCCTTGCGCCCGAGATCGCGCGCGAGTTTGGCCAAGCCGGTGTTCACGCGTGCGGCGTCGAAATAATCCGGCGAGAGGGCGAGCAGTTGCTGGTAAGTGTCGAAGGCGGGCTGCGCGCGGCCTAGGTGGGCCTGAAGCTGTGCGAGTAAATCGGTGATCCAGATGCGCTGCTGCGCGGAAGGATTCAGCTTTAAGGCGGCGGCGAGCGCGTCCGTCGCCTCGGCGATCTGCCCGTTTTTCATCCGCAAGTGGCCGAGCTTTTCCATCAGCACCGAGCTGTTGGTCGTCACCGTCGGGATGTCCTCCAGGTATTTGATCATGTCGCTCAGGGGCAGACCGGTGGCTTCGTTCAACCCGATGACGCGCAGGTGCGACCATTGCACAAGCGGGCTGTTCTCCTTCTCGAGTTTGAAATGCAGCGCGTCGGGAGCCGGGCCAAACGGACGATACAACGGATCGCCCACCACCGTGGTCTGCCACGAGAGCGAGGCTTGCGCGGCGTAGGCCGCCTCGCCAAACGTCCAGCGGCGGAAGCCCAGGCGCTCCAGCAAGACCGCGATGTTCGGCGTGCCGGCGAGATACGGCTCTTCGACACAGCCGAGCGTGATAGTCGCGCCCTTCGCCAGCAGCGGGCCGACCCAAAACTGGCTCGTGGAGCGCAGCGTGTTCGCGCTCACGGAATGGAGATGGTACGCGAACGCGCCGGGCATGAACTCCATCGTGGCCTGCGCCAGTGCGCCGGTCGGATGCGTATTGTACCAGCCGACGTAGAACGCCAGATGGCTCATGGGAAAGCCTTTCAGGAAGAGCGCGTCCTCGCTGTTCAACTCCGTCTCGTAACCCAACCGCGCGGTGATGGCGGCCGAGGCGCGCATCCAGTCGTCGCCCATTTTGTAAGCGCCATTGGTGATGCCGCGCGCGTCCACGTAGGCGCGCCCCCACAAACCGTTCGACTCCGCTTCGATGGCCTTGTCCACGAGGCCGCGCGCGATCTCGATGGTCGGGCCGTCCAGGCGCGCGACCATGAGCAGGCCGTTCGTGGGATGCAGCGCGAAGGCGTTCGTGGCGTTGTAAAATGCGCTGCCCAGCGGGCCGGTGAGCGTGAGTCCTTCCTGGCGGCTGACGGGCAGGATGGCGAGATCGGCATCCACGGCGGCTTCGTTGCGGCCTTTCAACTCGGGCTGAATATTCTCCAGGCCAGCCTCCTTCAACTCCGGATCGCGCGCGATCTTGAGCGGCACGCCGTAGCACAGGACGAGGTAACGAATCTTCGATTGGGTGATGGCGTGGTATTCGGTGTCGCTGGCTTTGCGCTTCGTCTTGTTCGGCGTGAACAGCTTTTCCTTCACCAGCCAGTCGAAGATCGGCTTCTCCATCTTGCTGCGAAAATCCGCGCGGGTGATGGACTCGGAGTTCGCATCCACATCCACGCCGAAAAGCTGGCTCGTGGGAATCGTGCGGCGCGAGGCGTAATGCTCGGCGAGTTGCTTCGAGGCGGGCAGATTTTTGTTATAGACCACGACCACCGAATCACCAGCGCTGGCGGCTCGCGCCGGCAGCGCGAGCAACAGCGACAGCAAGGCCACTCCACAAATCCATTTCGTCATGCGGCAAATTCTACACGCAGCCCGTCGTAAGCCAACGCCACAGTTTCCGGCAGCTCGGCCTGCGCGAGGTCATGATCGTAGTCGTGCGTGAGATGCGTGAAGTACGTCCGCTCGGCGCCGATGCGCCGCGCCGCCGTCAGCGCCTCGTCGAGACACATGTGCGTGGGATGCGGCGCGTAGCGCAGCGCGTCTATGACCGCGACCTCCACGCCGCGCGCCGCGCGCACCGCCTCGTCCGTGACTTCCTTGCAGTCGCTGAAGTAGGCGAGGCGCTTCCGTGCGCCCTGCTCGAAGACAAAACCGAGCGATTGAAAACGCCCGTGCGGCAGCGCGAAGGGCATGAGCTTCAAATCTCCAATTTCAAACGCGCCTGTGATGATGCGCGGGTCCGGCATGAAGTAGCCTTTCGGAATCGGCCCGTCCGCGAAGGCGTAGGCGAACACGCGGCGCAGCGCCGACATCGTCACTTCATCCGCATAGACCGGCAGCCGACCGCCGCGCAGATCGCAGAAGCGCCGGCAGTCATCCAGTCCCATGATGTGATCCGCGTGCGCGTGCGTGAAGACCACGGCGTCCAGCGAGCGGATGTTCTCACGCAAGCACTGGATGCGAAACTCCGGCGTGGTGTCCACGACCAGTTTGGCACCCGCGCTCTCGATGTAGATCGAGGGGCGCGTGCGGTGGTTCTTTGGATTGGCGAGAAAGGCGGGCGGATAGTCTTTGCCGATGATGGGCACGCCTTGCGAGGTGCCGCTGCCCAGAAACGTAAATTGAAAACTCATCGTGCTGGAAAAAACTTTGCCGAACGCGCGCGCGCCGCGCAACACTTCCCCGTGCTCGCCACGCTGCGGATTAAAAACCTCGCGCTCGTCGCCGACCTGACGCTGGAGCTTCAGGCCGGCTACAACGCCATCTCGGGCGAGACTGGCGCGGGCAAATCCATCATCATCGGCGCGCTCAATCTCGCGCTCGGCCAGCGCGCGGATCGCGCGCTCATCCGCAGCGGCGCGGAGAGTTGTGCAGTGGAAGCGGTGTTTGATGTGAGCAAGTTGCGCGCGCCGCTGAAAAGTTTTCTCGATGAGAGCGGGCTGGAGCCGTGCGAGGAAAACCAACTGGTCATCAAGCGCGTGTTCACAGCGGCGGGTGCGAACAAGCAATTCGTCAACGGCTCACCCGCCACGCTGGCCACGCTGGCCACGCTCGGCGAATGGCTCGTGGACATGCACGGGCCGCACGAGCATCAATCGTTGCTCCAGCCCGCGAAACAACTGGCGATACTCGACGCGTTCGGAAAACTGGAACCACGGCGCGAGGAGTTTGCCGCGCTCGTCCGCGAACGCGCGCGCGCGGAGACGGAAAAGTCCGTGCTCATCGTGGATGAGAAAACTTACGCCCAGCAGCTCGACCTGCTGCGCTTTCAAGTCCGCGAGATTGAAGGCGCGAAACTTCAGCCCGGCGAAGACGAGCAAGTCGAAGCTGAACACCAGCGCGCGAGCAATGCCGCCCGCCTGCTCGAACTCACGCAGAGCGCGCTCGGTCTTCTCAGCGAGGATGACAACGCCATTCTCACGCAGGCCGGCGCGCTCGGGCGCGTGCTGCACGACCTCCAGCGCGTGGACGCGGGCGCGCAGCCGCTTCTCGCCGCGCATGAGCAAGGGCTGGAAGCATGGCGTGAATTGCAGACGCAACTGTCCCGCTACGCCGACGCCGTGGAACTCGATCCCGCGCGCCTCGGCGAGCTGGAGGAACGGCTGAACCTGCTGCAAAGCCTCAAGCGCAAGTATGGTTCCACGCTCTCCGACGTCATCGCGTTCGGCGCAGAGGCGAAGCAGAAACTGCAATCGCTCGAACAGCGCGACGCCGAACTCGCGCGCCTGAACGCCACGTTGCAAAAGCTCGAAGGGGAGTTGCAGCGCACGGGGCAACGCCTTTCCACCGAGCGCAAGAAGCTGATTCCAAAGTTGAGCAAGGCCGTGGCGAAGGAACTCGGCCCGCTCGGCTTCGCCCAAAGCCAGTTTGACGTGGCCTTAACTTTCAACCTCCAACCTTCAACCTTCAACTCCTCGGGCCTCGACACCATCGAGTTTCAATTCGCCCCTAACCCCGGCGAACCCGCGCGCCCGCTCCGCGCCATCGCCTCCTCCGGCGAAATGGCGCGCGTGATGTTGGCGCTCAAGACGGTGCTGGCCGTGGAGGACGAAGTGCCGGTGCTCGTCTTCGATGAAGTGGACGCGAACGTCGGCGGCGAAACCGCGAACGCCGTGGGCGAGAAGATGAAACAGATCGCTTGCACCCATCAGGTGCTGTGCATCACCCACCTCGCGCCCGTGGCCGCGCACGCCGACGCGCATTACGTGGTGACGAAGCAGGTGCGCGACGGCCGCACCATTTCCGAGATCGAACTGCTGACCAAGCCGGCGCGCGTCGAAGAACTCGCGCGCATGTTGGGCGGCGGCAGCAAGGCCGCGCGCCAGCATGCCGAGGCGCTGCTGCGCTGACGCGTTTCACTTCCGGCTTCCATCATTCCCGCCGCGCCACCCAGGCCGGTCTGGGTACGAACACCCACGCCCAGGTCGCAGTTCGGCCTCCGTCGTTTCGGGAAATTCACTCGCCTACGCCGGATCAAACTGGCACAATAATGCACCGACAGTCCAAATCAGGCGGACGATTCCGCCACCGGCGCGTCTATGAAAATCAAACTCGGCTGCCTTCCCGGCTTGCTCCCCCTGCTCATCTTGCTGGTCCTCAATCCCGGCGCGGCGCGCGCGGCGACGCTCACCTGGGACGGCAGCGCCAATGGCCTCTGGACCAACGCCGCCAACTGGACGCCCGCCTTCCGCCCGACGAATGGCGACGCCCTGATCTTCCCCGCCGGCGTAGCGCAGACCCTCGTGACCAATTCCCCCGGCGGCGCGACAAACTTTCATTCCATCACCATCGCCGGATCGGGTTACGTCCTGCGCTCCCCGTTTCTTGCGCTGACCAACGGCCTGACCAACAGCGGCCCCATTGGCGCGACCAATACCTTGGCCGCGCGCGTGGTGCTGCGCGGCAGCCAGCGCTGGGAGGTCGCCG